>JADZCV010000048.1 GCA_020851375.1 Nitrospirota bacterium
GGGTGCTCCCGGTTATCCTCCCTCTCCTCAATATCCGGTCAATTTAATCTGATAAAGAAATCCTTTTATACAAAAGATTGTGAAAAAAAGATAGGGGTTTTAGATAAGATAATGTGACAGGTTACACTTGGATATACAGTGAGACCGATATGACAGGTCAGAATCCGGCTAACGGAGAGACTGTAAATCAGATTGTAAGTGGAAAGCTTGTTAAAGAAAACATCCGCTATGCCAACTATGATATGGCCCGGGTTAACGAAACCTACATTGGTGTAGCCGATGAAATCATCAATGGGATCTACTATCTCGGAGGATATGCCATTCCCTATAACTTTACTGACGGTTTCCCGCTGAGGATGGGACCTGATACATGGGTTAATCTACAGATTGACGCCATGGATATTAATGAACCTATCCCCGCCCAGTCCTGTGCACCAACAGATTGGCCCACCGGGGATTATCAGGGTATAAACTTTAATTTTAGATTCGGTGATGGAAGCACTCACAGTATATGAATTGCTTGCCGGCTGGGGTGGAATCTCAGAACCAGTATATCTGGATGGTATAAATATTACCCAGCAGATGCTGAACCTCTGTGACAATTCTTTAATAGAACACCGGCACCTGCCCTTATCCTATCCAATTCTACTTATCTGTTATCTTTCTAATCTCTGAGATAAGCACTTCCTTTGGTGTCGTGGAGCCCCTGAATCTGATAACCCCATCCCCGTCTATTATAATCACAGTAGGCATGAGCCTCTGCATGTACTTTCTGTTGACATCCTTTGCAGGGTCAAGGAGATAGGGAAAGGTAATATTAGTCTTGAACTGATTCAGGTATGCCAGCACATCCTCCTTTGTGTCACCGGCAGTGTTGACCCCCAGGAAAACCGCCTTCGTCTTCCCTTCATTCAGCATCTTCTGCAGCTCCGTTGCCTGATTCATGCATGGTTCACAGATATGGAACAGACCCAGTATAACAACTGAACCCCTGTATTGAGACAGAGATACCTTTTCACCCTTTACAGAAGTCAGGGTAAAATCAGGGGCACTGTCACCAACCATAGGAACGGACACGGCAAGTGTGGCGCCGGCTGTCAGGAAAAGACTCAATGTCAGGATTATGGCAACTATACCTTTGTTCATGCTCAACCCCCTTCACCCGAAAATCCTTCCTTATTCATTATTGATGGAATTTTCTGAAAAGTAAAGGAACGGCAAAACTCAAAGATATTACTGCGGAGTAATATTTTGTGATGTATCAATGATATCACTGCCCAGTCGCTGTATCATCCCCTGTTGGCTTTCGTCCAGCATTTTGTTATTACTGAGCTGTTCTATCAAAGCCGGGATGAACTGGGACAATACTGTAGATATAGTATTGATAGCAACCGTTGATTGCCGGATAAGGGCTGAAAACTCTTCCACCAGTTTTGTCCTGTAGGCAGACAAGGATGACAATGTGTCAGACGTGGCAGAGCTGGCATCTGCGGCCTGATTCCCTGTAACTGATGCATCTGCAGGTGCAGGTGCGGTCAGGGTCTGCGCAACTCTAACCATTACAGAGGCCTTCATCATCGCCTTTAAACTCATTATTGATAATGAATTTGTAGCCGGAGCGGCAACTGCTGGTTCTAAAGTTGCTGGAATGACCGCAGCTCCGCCTGTATTCCCGGCAGAGACGGCTTCCGAAGCAGATGCGCCATCCTCAGGAAGGACTTCCTGTGACTGTGCCTGCACAGGCTCATCAATAGAAAGTCTTGTACCACTTATATGCATGGATGCCTTTGTTTTTGCCTTAAAGGCTATCATCGTCGCGACATCAGGGGCAACATCCGTATCAGTTCCAGAGACAAGTCCGCTGTCATCGGATGCAGACTCCTGGGCGGACAACAGTGGCGTCTCGCCTGAACTTCCTGTCGTTATACCGTATCCTTTGATCTTTTGAGAGTATTTCAAGTCAGCATCAAAGTGTGAGAGGGTTTTCATCGAGTCCAGTGACAAAGAAGAGACCATGTCCTCTTCCATCATCCCGTTGCCGTAAAGATAATTCGTAAACATATCTTCTACTGACTGAAGCAGTTTCTGAATGTCGGCAATCTCCTCCTCACTAAGATTGCCTTCCACCGCAATAGCGACATCGTTTGTGGTGACTATACGATTAGTGCTCGCTGATTCTGATGTCTCTGCCCCTGTCAGGTTTCCCTGGGAGTCATAGCTGGCATACATTGTTTCCGACCTGGACTTGCTGAATAATGTAACGCGGTCCCCTTCTGCTGTAGTAATTTCAATTTCCGCTTTGGCCTTTGTCCTTGAATAGACAGCGAGTTGGGGGTCTAAGGAACCCTGCGTGTTCTGTGCAAGAAGATTATTGAGGTTAAAATTACGGAATAATGAGTGACCGATTGTTTCCATGGCAACCCTCCCTGGTTAAACAGGCACTTCCCTGCGCCTTGTTTTGTACGCACACCTTATCGGATTGCCAAAATTAAACTTAACAGAACATGTAATCATTTTATTGATTTTTCATTATCTCACCCCGTGCCGCCTCGTAATCACCTATATAGACATCATAAATTATATTGCCGTTTGAACTGTTTATCCTGCCCTCATACTGTGATTTAACTGCTGTTAGCCTTCTCCTGACAGTCTCACTAATAAACCTTGCATCTCCTTCTATATCTTTAACTGCCTGAGGGTTCACAGGTTTTACCATGATCTTTCCCCGCATTTCTCTGGTTGTCGTCAGTTTAAAAGCACCTGTAATGGCCTGAATCTTCCCGGGATCTTTGACAAGGGGGATCAATAAGGACTTCTTCTGTGCCTCAAAGATCTTAGTCATGTGGCCATCTGAGTTATCCCCCCAGAACCTAACCCCCCCCTCCTTCCATTCGCTGAAGTTTGGCGTAAGCATACCCGTTTTTGAAATATCTGAAGGACTCTTATAGAGCTTCAGCACGTTTTGCAGTGTCTCTTTCTTATTTCCTATAAGGACCCATCCATCCCATAATGCATATGAGGATAAGAGTTTTTTTTCCGGCGGCCTGCCTGGGTTGTATAAAATCTTTTCTCCATGCGGACCTTTGATGGTTTTTGCACTCTTTCCCCCGGAAATCCTGTCCAGGAATGGGGAAGAGCCCTTGTACGCAATTACCGGGATGTCATCAGGGAAATAAGTAATCATATAGAATGATGATGGAAGCTTTGGAATTATGTTTTCCCCCCCTGCCGTAAAGCGGAGGTTTTTGGATACAAACTCTCTGACCCCGGGCTTTTCTTTATTGAATTCAAAGGTAAGAGCAAAGAGGCTGTCCACCATCAACATCGTCAAAAATACAGACAAAATAATTCGTATTAATATTTTACTCATTGTCTTTCTCCTTCAGGATGAATCATGATATTAACCGTTAAGTTATTTCCTTCGGTCTTTACCGAACTGTCAGTTTTCATATTCTGCGTTGAGAGCAGCCTGTCAAGAAGGGCTATAATATATGTAACATCACCCTCTAAACCAGCAATGTCACCATCCTCACGGCATATAAGTTCAATGGTTCCTGCGATCGTGTCACTCCCTGTCTTTCGTATTTCAAGTCTCCCTTTGATAAGGCTGGCGGCTGATGGCAGCAGGATAAAGCCTGCCCTATCCTCAAGCATCTCAACACCCCTCGTTATATCCCCGTCAATGTTTGAAAACGAGATACTGGTTATAACCTTCCTGTCCCCGCTCCCCATGGCTGAACCCTGAATGTCTGCCCCCTCTGTGCCCGTTCCTGCTATTGAATCAGGTCCTGTAATCTTTTCGATAATCTTCTCACCCTCAGCAACGAACAGTGTCCTGCCATCCTGATAAAAAAGGACCCTCGTTCCTGAAGGTGTTCTTAATATATTTCCTCCCTCGATCGCACCCATACCCCTGTATTGCATCTGCCCTATAATAATCCCGTGCAACATACTGAACAATCTTGATCTCCATCCGAGGTCTGCAACCACAGCCCATCCTTCCCCCTCTTTGCCTCCCTGAAGATAAAACTTTGCTGCCGGAGGGACAACCGGCCTCATAAAGAAAGGTATATTGCCCACCCTGGCAGAACTTCCCGGTAAAACAGACATTATTGAAGAAAATGGTTTGTCCATCAGCGGCCTTAGCCTGACCATTCCTGAAATATAGGCACTGTCGCGGAGTACATCTTTTCTTGCAGAAGGGTGGAGCGGCATAAAAAACCAGAGGATAACTGCAACAATAAAAATCAGTATGGCAAATAATATAACTCTGGACCTGGAAAATCGCATCCTTAAATCTTTCTGGCTATGAGAGATGCGCCTATACCCAGCCCCCTCAAGCCGGGGAGCCGGCTGAACATGGCGTCAAACTTACTGAGGGCCATTACGGCCTGACTTAAGAGACCTTTCCCGGAGGGGGAGTAGTGAATATTCTGAGGCAGTAGATTTGGCAATATAATGATCCCTTCAAAAGATACTATCCTGAAACCGCAGGACTCCAGTATTATCCTGATCTCCCGCGGGGTAAATGTCTTAAATCTCATGGTATTATATCTGCCGGTGGAGTCTATAAACGACCATATCCGTACATGCCCCTCATTCAGGCTTGCATTAACTGCCGCCTTCAGTTCATCCCATTCATAGAAAAGACTCATATTCCATTTGTTGTCAATATCAAAAAAGACATGTGCGCCCTCTTTACATACCCTGGCTATCTCGTTGATTGCTGACGGGTATTCCGTATGAATATGACTTATTATATCCCCGTATGCAACGACACAATCTATAGAATTGCCCTTAACAGGTATTTGAGTGGCAGATGCCACATAGAAGTTGCAATCAGGGATGCCTTTACATGATGCCTGTTCAACAGACAGCGGCGAAATGTCTATGCCTATTACCCTGTCAACCCCTTTTAATGAGGCTATCCGTCTTGACAAAATACCTGTGCCGCACCCTATGTCCAGTACAGTCCCATGAAATTTACTGCTGTTCTTTTCTATTGTCCTGTTAAAAATATTATAGAATATTTTGAGGGCGGGTACTTCGGCTACCCAATGATCATATACATCAGCCAGACTATCGTATACCTTGTCAGGATTTGCAATTACAGTATCAGTAAAGTCCATTCGAAAATGGGTAATGAATTTTGTAAGCTGGCGTTATTTTATCAACGGTAAATAATATGTCAATAGCAAAATACTAAATATTTGTTATAAACCCTCGCGTTTAATTTCTTCGATCTCCTGCAAAATCCTGAATTGCATGGGTGTTCCGGTTTTTATCAGGTCTTTAGCCCTGTTGAACTCATTAAGTGCACGCTCAGGGACTAAGCTTGTCTTGAAGTACATGGCAGAATAAAATGCCTCCAGGCCCACGTCTCCGCTTTTTCTGTATGCCATTGCAAGATAGAAATTGGCCATGGCATCTGAATCATTTATTCTCAGCGCATTCTCAAGGTGCAATATGGCTGCTGGAAGATTGTCCGAATCAATCTCTATGATGCCCATTATTACATGAACAGGCTCATAATCTTCATTGAGTCTTATGCTTCTGACCGCTGCCTCCCTGCTCCTGAGAAGGTCCTGTTGTTTTAAATAGCAGTATGCAAGATCTGCATGGTAGACATAATTATCCCTGTTACTGGCTATGGCAGCAAGGTATTTGGGAATTGCGTCGCTGTAGCGTCCTGCCTTCATGTAAGCAAGGCCTGACAGATAATTTAAGGCCTCCTCCCTTCTGTCTTCAGGTATTTGATCAATTTTCATTGCCTGCATGAATATTGAATTATCTTTAAGGTCTATGTCACGGGATAAGAGCGTTGCCTGCATCCGCAGCCAGTCCTGGCTAATAACAGGTTTTGATCCGCCATCAGCTGCAGTGTCCTCATCATCGGATTTTTTCAAGAGATATGCGCCTACCCTGTCCCTCCTTTCTTCAAGGCCCGGATGAGTAGATGCATACGCAGGAACCATCTGGGGATTAAATCGTTCATAACGGATCATGGTGTCAAAGAAATTCAGGAGTCCTTCGGATGAGTAGCCTCCCTTTCCAAGGTATCTGAGCGCATAACTGTCCGCCTCCGACTCATTATCACGGCTGAATTGCAGCCTTATATCGAGATTGGCGGCCCCTGCAAGCGTAAGTGCAGCAGGGTTTCCGCCGCTCAGAAGGATAGCGGCAATAGTGGCAATATCGAGCGCAGCAATCTTTTTGTCGTCTTTGAAGAAATGTCCCCTTTCCACATGCGCAATCTCATGGGCAAGTACGCCGGCAAGCTCCCCTTCATCCCTTAATTGAAGAAGAAGGCCGTCAAAAACAAAAATGTATCCTCCTGGTATGGCAAAGGCATTCGGTTGACTTTCTTTTACCACAAAGAAATGATAACTGTCAGGATTAGACCCTATTTTACTGACAATGCGCCGGCCTACGCTGTTGACTACATTTACTACATCCGGGTCTTTGACAAACTGGTAATGCTGAAGGGCCTCCCTTACAAAGGCCCTCCCCATCTCCTTGGATGGGGGAGGTGTGGCATCCGTCCTTGCCGGAGGATATGATTTGCAGCCAATTAGTGCAAGTATCAGAAATATTAATATGAAAGGCCTTATCTTCACTCGAAAATCCCTGTATACCCGTCATTCCCACGGAACCTGTCCCCCACAGGATTTAAGCGGGGAGTGGGAACCCAGAACCAGGCATCGGTCTGGATTCCCGCTTACGCGGGAATGACATTATTCCTACTACATTATCACCCTTGCATCTACTACAGTCAGTCCGCCGGAATATGCAATCGCCGGATTGAATTCCATTTCCATGATTTCAGGGAACAAATAAATTACCTCAGAAACTCTGACAATGGCTTCAGCCAGTGTTTCCATGTCTATACCTTGAACCCCCCGGACACCTTTTAATATATCATACCCTCTTATTGACTCTATCATCCGCAATGCACCATTGTGAGTAACAGGGGCGATATCATATATTACATCTTTCAGGATTTCTGTGTAAGTCCCGCCAAGCCCAAACATTACCACAGCGCCGAAGTCAGGATCCCTTATAGCGCCAATGATAACCTCTGCACCTTGCGGCGCCATCTCTTCAATTATCACGCCTGACACACGGGCTTCAGGGACATTTCTCCTGACTGAACTGATTACTTCCCTGTACGCTTCTATAAGCTCCCTCCTGCCGGATATACCAAGTCTTACTCCACCAACTTCAGTCTTATGAATTACATCAGGTGAAACCACCTTGACGGCAACCGGAAACCTCAGCCTGCTGACACCGGCCAATGTCTCTTTCTGACTTCCTGCTGTAAAATATTCCGGGGATCTGAGATTCATGGCGCCAGGCAGTCCCCTGACATTGCCAGGCTGCAGGTCCTTAAGCAGAGACTTTATTCCAGGATACTCCCGGACATTTTCAGGAACAGGTTCTGTATGGGTATCTTTCAGAAGCGCTGCAACTGCCTTCACCATTCTTAATGGTGTGGGGAATACGGGTATTTTGTCCTTCATAAATGCCGCTTCCAGAGTTTTCCCATCCTCTGAAAAAGGATGAAGAGATGCCACCGGTTTATTATAATCCTTTAAACTGCCTGCAAGGAGTCTGCCCAATCCCGTGGTAACACCGGGGACAGTCATAAACGGTATAAGGAGGGCAGCATCAAAATAATCGAGGCATTCACGAAGTACAAGGGCAAACTGTTCATCAGTAGAATTTCCAGTGAGGTCTATTGGATTGGACAAGGAATAATAATGAGGCAGAAGTGACCTGAGACGCTCCTTAGGCTCAATTGGAAGGTCAGCTACCTCAAGACCCTCCCTGTTACACAAGTCTGCCGTCATTACCCCTATACCACCGGCATTTGTTACTATTAGTATCCTGTTTCCCTTATGCGGCCTCTGCATGGAAAATGTCTTTAACAGGTCTGTAAACTCCTCAAGTGTGTCTGCCTCGTAAATCCCGCTTCTCCTGAATGCCGCCTGGAATATCTCATGTCGTCCTGACATTGAACCTGTGTGTGATCTGGAAGCCCTTTTACCTGCAGGCTGCTGACCAAGCTTTAAAACAACAATTGGTTTATTGCATTGCCTGGCTGCACGGATAAATCCCCTTCCATCTCCAACAGATTCAATGCAGATGCCGATAACGCCGGTATCCTCATCAGAACTGAGATACTCAAGCAGCTCTGTCTCTCCAACATCAATCCTGTTCCCATAGCTCACCGCCTTTGCAACTCCAAGCCCTTCCTGTTCCATCAGGATAAGCGTCGTACCCAGAATGGACCCGCTCTGAGAAATTATGGATATGTTGCCAGCCCCGGGTCTCGGAACTTTATCATACGGAAGAAAAAATGTGTCGAGTCCGGTATATGGATGAAAGATTCCAAGGCAGTTCGGTCCGATAATACGGATGCCTGCATTGCCTGCAATTTCCTTTATTTCCCTTTGTATGGCATCTCCGCCCTCTGTCTCGGCAAATCCTGCGGTTGCTATGATGACATGATGAATGCCTTTTTGTGCATGCTCACCGAGAAGGGTCGGTACAGTTCCTGTCGGAGTTATGCAAACTGACAACGACACATCACCAGGTATGTCATTTACTGAAGGAAAACATGGGATACCGTGGAGCAGAGGGTGTTTTGGGTTTACAGGATATATCCTGCCTTTAAAACCATGAATGAGATTCCTTATGATGATGCCTGACGGCTTTGCCAGATCCTCAGATGCCCCAACTACGGCTATTGAAAGAGGATAAAAAAATGGATCGAGTCCACACGATTTTGTCATGTTGAGGATAGCATACAGCATCCGTTGAATCTGTCAACCCGACAAAGCCAGTGTCTGCGTTGACCCCATCCTTTACAACACCTGTGAGATGGGATAAAATAGACAATTGAGCATATAGTAAATAGCCCAATAAAATGCCTGAAATTGAAAGCGAAAGATTCAGAGAAAGACTCCTCATTGTTGATGACGATGAAAGCGTGAGGGATATCTCGAAACACTTTTCTCACATCATGGTTATGAAATCATGGCGCAAGGTATGGGTAGAATCCGATCACGGCTGCGGTACGACTGTAAGTATGGAGATACCTTATGGGTTACCCCAGGCAACAGGCGTTGCAACAAAAGGTTGTTAATTTACTTATAGTGGATGACCATGCCCTGTTCAGGCAGGGGCTCAGGCGCATCCTTGAATCATTGAATTGGATTTCCGTTGTCGGAGAGGCCGCTGACGGGAATGAGGCGGTTCATTTGGCCCGTGAGACCAATCCTGATATTATCCTGATGGATGTATCAATGCCGCATCTTAATGGACTTGAGGCTACTCAGAGGATAAAGCGAATTTTACCTGATACGGCAATCATTCTCCTTACCATGTATGAAGATAATTTCCTCCAGGAAGACGGGATGAGGATTGGCGCTTCAGGTTATCTGCCCAAGAAGTCCGTTGACAGGGAGCTGTTTGACGCAATAGCTGCTGTCTCTGCGGGAGATAAATATTTCTACAGGTTTTCTCATGTGCCTCAGGATGCAGGAAGGTTTTTGCCATCATCGGGGATATCATACGAATCCCTCAGCGCCCGTGAAAAGGAGGTGCTTCGCCTTCTCGCCGGAGGCATGACCAACAGGGGCATATCTGAACATCTATGCATAAGTATAAATACAGTGGAAACCCACCGTAAAAAGATCATGAAGAAACTTGATCTTCATAACCTGAGCGACATTATCAAATATACAATGGTGCATGGTCTACTCAGGCAGGCGTGATGTCAAATACTACATTAAAGATACGGCTTAAAGAACGCATTGATCCATATACCCTGTTTGGAGGCGGTGATGCCAATCTGCGGATGATAGGGGAGAGCCTTGGTATTAAGGTTGTTGCAAGAGGTCATGAGATCATTCTGGATGGTCCCCGGGAGAAGATCAGGACAGGACAGGAAGTAATTACAGGTCTTACAGCTCTTGTTGAGGAGGGCTATTCAATAAAACCTGATGACGTTGATTATATTATCAGACAGGCTCTTAAGGATGATAAATTGAAAATCACAGAGGTGTTTCAGGAGGCAGTTTCACTGCCTTCAAAAAGAAAGCTGATTATTCCCAAATCCCATACTCAGTCAGAGTACATGAAGGCGATACGTGACAACGACATTGTTATAGGGATAGGACCGGCAGGCACAGGCAAGACATATCTGGCAATGGCAATGGCGGTCTCTGCGCTGGTAGGGAAAGAGGTGAACCGCATTATACTGGCCAGACCGGCTGTTGAGGCCGGAGAGAAGCTCGGATTTCTTCCGGGTGACATGTATGAAAAGGTAAATCCCTATTTAAGACCGCTTTATGACGCCCTGTACGACATGATGGAGACTGAAAAGGCAAACAGGCTGATTGAACGCGGCGATATAGAGATTGCCCCGCTTGCATTCATGCGCGGCAGGACTCTCAATGATTCTTTCATCATACTTGATGAAGCACAGAATTCCACCTCAGAGCAGATGAAGATGTTCCTGACGAGGCTTGGTTTTAATTCCCGTGTAGTGGTAACAGGGGATATTACGCAGGTTGATCTGCCTGCAGAGAAGGTCTCAGGCCTGATTGAGATACAAAATGTGCTCTCAGGAATTAAAGGGATAGAATTTGTATACTTTACAGAGAAGGACGTTGTAAGGCACAAATTGGTTCAGGATATAATTAAGGCCTATGATATATTTGTTTCAAGGAGAAAAAGAGTTAAAAAATCCAGGACGTAATGATTATAGAGGTAAAAAATAGTCAGAGAAAATTCAGGGTCAACCTTAAAAAAATTAAGGCAGATGCTTATAAAATATTATCACTGTGCAGGACCGGTGAAACAGAATTAAGCATACTGATTGTAAACAACGGATTCATGAGAATACTTAACAGGCAATACAGGGGGATTGACAAACCAACCGATGTGCTTTCTTTTATCCCCTCAACACCAACCCATATGGTTAAGACGGTCCCGGAGGATGGTAAATCCGGAAGATTCCTTGGAGACATAGTGCTATCAATGGAAAAGATACACTCGCAGGCAGCAGAGCGGGGTCATTCCACGGATAAAGAGTTTCGGATTCTGCTGATACATGGCATCCTCCATCTTCTGGGGTATGATCATGAAATCTCGCAAAAAGAGGCCCGGAGGATGAAGCGGAAGGAAAAAATCATCTTATCCGGATTACAGGACGCCTGACATGAAACCGGGTAACTTTTTTGAAAGCGCAAACCTTGCGGTAGAAGGCATCCTGTATGCTGCCAAGACCCAGAGGCACATGCGCTATCATTTCTGGGTGGCCGGGGCAGTCATTATAGCAAGCCTGCTCCTCGGTGTTACCCGCATTGAGTTTCTTATCCTTTGCTTCATAATCCTGCTGGTCCTCCTGTCCGAAATGATTAATACCGCCATTGAGTCAATTGTAGACCTTGTATCACCGGAATATAATCAGCTTGCCAAAGTTGCAAAGGATGTCGCTGCGGGCGCCGTCTTTCTGGTCTCTGCAGGCGCGCTGATCACAGGCTACCTGATCCTCTTTCCATATGTGAAAAAACCATTCAGCAGAGGTGTCATGTACGTGGAAGACACATCAGAACATCTTACGTTAATAATCCTGATCCTTGTTATTATTGCCGTGGTGCTCGCAAAATCACATTACAGGAAGGGAAGGCCTTTCCTTGGCGGCCTTCCAAGCGGACATGCCGCCGTATCATTTGCCATCGGCACATCAGTTGTCTTTTTAACCAAAAATGCATTAGTATCAATACTGACGTTTATATTATCCTTTTCCCTGGCTTACAGCAGGATAACAATGGGTATACATACTGCCGGTGAGGTTATATGGGGTGCAGTGCTCGGCACTGTAATTACTATACTGATATTTCAGTTGTTTGGATGAAGGCAGGATTATCAAATGAACTTCTTTTCTAAGATTACAGACAAGTTAAGCAGCAAAATTTCACGTACCAGAGACAAACTTGTAGGAACGATTGATACGCTCCTCTCAGGATTTAAGAAGGTGGATCCGCTTCTTCTGGAGGAATTGGAAGAGGTGCTGATCGCCGCAGACCTCGGTTCTGCTGTAACCGCCAGACTTATTGAAAAGGTAAAAAAGGATAAGATAACAAATCCTGACGGAGTCAGAACCTCTCTTAAAGAGGGGATGCTTTCAATACTGACACAACATGAAGGTTCTTTGAATCTCGATGCGGCGAAACCTGCCGTCATAGTAATAATAGGTGTGAACGGAACCGGCAAGACCACTACTATAGGAAAGTTGTCTGAGAAACTCAGAAGGGAAGGCAGAAGAGTTGTGATTGCTGCTGCTGATACCTTCAGGGCAGCGGCAATTGATCAGCTCGTCATATGGGGCGAACGAAGCAGTGCATCCGTGATCAGGCAATCTGACGGCGCTGACCCCGCTGCCGTTGTATATGACGCCATTGCCTCTGCCAGGGCAAAGGGGGCGGATGTACTTATAGTGGATACAGCCGGACGTCTTCATACAAAGGTTAACCTGATGGAGGAACTCAGGAAGATCCGGAGGATCCTTGAGAGAGAACATCCCGGGAGTCCGCATGAAGTGTTACTCGTTCTTGATGCAACAACAGGTCAAAATGCCCTTTCCCAGGCACGCCTCTTCAATAAAGACATAGGAGTCTCGGGTATAGTATTAACCAAACTCGATGGAACTGCGAAGGGCGGCATAATACTCAGCATTACCGAAGAGCTCAATATCCCGGTTAAGTTGATCGGGGTAGGCGAAGGGATCGGGGATCTGAAAGACTTCGACGCAAGGGAATTTGTAGACGCCCTGTTTGAGCAGGCATGAAATATTCTATTTTACAGGTTCCGCAAGCAACTGGTCAATCACCTGTTCAAAAGATGCAAGAGGCCTCGCGCCAACCAGTTTTTTTCCAACAACCTCTTTTTTACCGCTCTGTGTCCTGCCGATGACAAAGGTTGGGGTACCGGACACCGTAGCCTTTATCCCATCCTCCAAATCCTTTGTTATCTCTTCAGCATGTCTTCCGCTGTCCAGGCACGCATTAAACGAATCAGCATCCAATCCAATCTCAGTAGCATACTGTCTGAGATTGTCCAGAGAGAGGGCGCTCTGATTGTCGAATAGTTTATCATGCATTTCCCAGTATTTTCCCTTGTCACCTGCACAATTGGCAGCCTCAGCGGCCTTAGGAGCATTTTTATGGAAGTCTAACGGGAAGTCTCTGAAAATATATTTGACTTTGCCGGTATCTATATATTTCTTTACTATATCAGGTAATGTGTTCTTGACAAAGCGTCCGCAGAACGGGCACTGGTAATCTGAAAATTCTATGATGGTTACGGGTGCATCTGACCGGCCCAGAAAGGGATCATCATCTGTGCCTGCTGTAACTTCCTGCAGCTCCTGAGATGGCTGAGCCGGAGCTGCTGCGCTTTTTGCCTTCAGTGTCTCAACGTCTTTTTTCAAATCCTGCATATCTTTCTTCAGGGATTTTATTTCATCATCAATATTAATCTGATTTGTCTCAGCAGCATTTACCGGATGTATCAGAGGTAACAGCAAAAACAACACAAGAGCCGAAAACAATAAACCTTTTCTCATAAAATTCTCCTTTACTTTTTTCAGCATATACCATCAGCTATGCTGAAAATCAAAAATTCCGGAATAACACTCAAGAAGGCCGCTGTTAATGACAACAGATACGATTTCCGGATCGAACTGTTTCCCCGCCATTAACGTCAATTCTTCCTTTACATGTTCCAGCGCCATCGCCGGCCTGTAAGGACGGTCGCACAGCATGGCATCAACCGCATCGGCAACTGCAACTATCCGTGCACTCATGGGAATGGCTGATCCCTTTATCCCCTCGGGAAAGCCCGAGCCGTCAAACCGTTCGTGGTGACATAATATTATCGGTCTCATATCCTGAAGGAAATCAACGGATGTGATAATCTTTGCCCCGATCATAGGATGCTTCCTGATTTCATCAAACTCCACGGTATCCAGTGTACCGGGCTTTTTGAGGATATACCCTTCCACGCCTATCTTGCCTATATCATGAATAAGGGCTGCCTGCTCAAGACTCAGTATCTTATCATGCTGAAAACATGCCTTTTCAGCAAGGAATGCAGAAAATCTTGCAACCCTTTCAGAGTGGCCCCTCGTATACTGGTCTTTTGCGTCAATGGTTGCAAGCAACGCCTTTACCGTACTTGCATAATGACTTTCAATATTCCGTTTCGCATCCTCAACTTTTTTTGATAATTCAGAAGTGGCTATGTGCAGCCTCTCTATCTCAAGCCTGGTCTTGACCTGCTCCCCCCGCCTTGCTACCCCTTTTTCCACTATTTCAATCACATCCTTGTGATCAAAGGGTTTAATAAGGTAGTCAAGTGCACCGTAACGAAGGGCATTCTTTGCAGTATCCACACTGGCATATGCCGTCATCAAAACAACTTCGGTGTCCGGCTTTGTTTCTTTGATCTTTTTCAGAAGCTGCAATCCATCCATGCCGGCCATCTTGATATCTATGATCGCCACATAGAAGTCTTTTTTGCCGAGGCAATCCAGGGCCAGTTCACCATTTTCAACTGTCGTTACTTCATGTTTATTCTTCAGAATCATGCGGAGAGCTTCCCGTGGTCCCACCATATCATCAACCACGAGGATGTTGCATTTATTCTCCATTCAATCCTCCTGTTTAGCGTCTTGCAGGTTTGAAGGAAGGATGACAGTCAGTGTAGTACCCTGATTGAGCACGCTGCTGACAGTGATTTTTCCTCCGTGTCCTTCAATGATCTTCCTGCTCAATGGAAGTCCCAGCCCCACACCCTTCTCCGGGGTCGTATAAAAGGGATCAAAAATCCTGTCAATGTCTTCCTGAGGTATTCCTTTACCTGTGTCTTTGATTGAAACAGAACAAGTTTCATCTTCCGGGGTCTGTTCGACATCTATTGTCAGTGTCCCGCCTGATGTCATTGCGCTCAATGAATTCTGTATAAGATGAGAAAAGGCCTTTCCCAACTGCACCTTGTCTGCCCGAAGAATAATTGTGTCACGCTTGTAGTTTCTTAAGATGCGAAATTCAGACTGCTTAACATTCCTGGTGACGGCCAAAATACTGTCATCAAGTACCTTGCCAATATCCACCAAGTTAAATTTATACTCTATAGGATGAGTAAATGCAATCAATTTTTCTACGAGGCTGTTTAATTTTTCCACCTCTCCTGTTACAGTAGTATAGAAAAAATCTTTAAACTCAGGATCATTGTACCGTTCTTTCATCAATTGAGTGAATGTCCTGATAGAGACAAGCGGATTTCTCAGCTCGTGAGACATCCTCCCGACCAATTCGTTAAATATCAGGGAGTCCTCATCAGTCTTCTTTTCTGATACCACTTCCCTCTTTTCAGATTCCATCTGTTCAAGAATCTTCTGAATATATTCCTTCTGTTCACAGATACTCTGGTAGTGATATATGTCACGAATCGCCTTTCCAAGATAAGTAGCAAGTATGAATATCCGCTCCAGTTCCGGATTATTAAAAGGAATACCTGTAATCTTATTGTCAAGATTCAATATACCGGTAAGTTTGCCCTCATTTATTACCGGAATAGTGACTGCAGAATGCAGCATCTTCATCTCCCTTAATGCACTGCTCAGAATAGTCTGCTGTTCCGCACTTTCATGGTCTGCGGAGTTCCTCTTCAATATCCTGCCGCTCGCAGAGAGCCACAGGACAATGGAACTTCCGGAAGAAAGATAAAGCCTTGAAACAAAATCAGGAGAGAGCCCCCTTGAACACCTGATCCTGTAAATTCCGTCTTTCTGATCTGACAGGAGTATTGAAGCACGGCCCACTGCCGTAGTATCCATCAGGGTGTCGAGAAACATATTAAGCATCCTGTCGAGGTCAAAGTTGTTTAGAGTAAAGGTCTTTGACAGCTCTATAGCCTTCTCAAGATGTCTGAATGAAAGGTAAACAGTGTCTGCCTGAAGCTGATACTGTGAACGTATCTCAGGGTCGGGATATCTCATGCCCCCGACTTCATCATATATGCTATGCCTCTCTTTTACCCTTCTCAGGGTAGCCCTGATTCCTGAGTGCGACAGAGGCGTATAAATTATATCGTCAAATCCAGTATTATATTTGTCCTTTTCATCCTCAGATATACTAAATGGGACAATGCCTATCAAACGGGTGGCTTCCCTGCATGACCTTAACCTTCCCATATCCTCATCAATCATGTCTGATATAGTCACATCAATTGCTACGCTTACAATATGCTCTTCCTGAAGAAGGACCAGACCCTTTTTAAGGCTGTCTGCCGTCATTATAATATATTCATCTGCAAGCGATGACTTAAAGCTGTTGACCATCTCTGCGGATGATGTTATGAGTAATAGCAGTTCCATGATGAATGACTCCTAAGTTGCATTACTTGCCGGAAGTTCAACTGTAACTGTCGTCCCCTGTTTATAAGCGCTGTCTAAGGATATCTTTCCTCCGTGATTTGACACCATCCTCTTGCAGATAGACAGACCAAGGCCTGTTCCTTTGCCTTTTGTCGTAAAGAAGGGTTCAAATACATGCTGCATATTTTCTTTCTCAATGCCACTGCCCGTATCTGATATCTTTACTATAAGTTTTTTAATTTTATCACTGTCTGCCCCGATGTTGAAACCTACAGTTATTCTCCCCCCGGTCTGCATAGCCTCATGGCTGTTCAGAAAGATGTTGAGGAAAAGCTGTTTTAATTGAGCCCTGTCACCATAAATCGCAGGAATATCTGAAAGGTAATTCCTCGAAACCAAAATGCCGCACTCATCAAACCGTGCAGAAAGCAGGGCTATTACCTCATCAATCAAACCCTGTATGTCAACGCTGGTAAAATCGGGTTCAGATGATTTTGCAAAATCGAGCAGGTCTGATACGATATTTCCTATCCTGTCTATCTCGCTAATGGCAATATTCGTAAACCGGAATCTGAACTCCTCGTCATCATACCTCTCAGGCAGGAGCTGAGCCAGCGTCTTTATCGAAACAAGTGGATTCTTGATCTCATGGGCAAGTCCGGCTGCAACATAGCCGAGCGATGCAAGCCTCTCTGCCTCTTCTTTTTTTAAAACAACATCTTCATGATGTCTCTTCAACCCTTCCACTTCTTTCAGGATATTCAACCTCGATAGGACAGACGAGAGGATAATTGACAGCAGTGAAAAGACCCTCGTGTTTTCATCGCTGTGAAACAACAGCGCCGCATGGATTGAACCGTCAATATTGACCGGAACAATAGTGTTTACTGTCCTGCGTAATTCGAGCGGGAGCAGACAGGAGAGTTCCTGATTAATCTTAAAAGTTCTCTCCCTGAAGGTATCCATTATCAGGTCAGATGGTATGTGTATGTCATGGTAGGTCTCATTAATCTTCCATTTGCCTTCCCCGGCCTGCCTGATAATGCAGCCTGATGTGGTCTTTGAAACAGTCATGCAGAGGGTAAGAGCGCTTTTAAGAATCTCGTCTTCCGTCTCCAGTGATATAAACCCTTCAATGCCATCACTCAGTATTATAAGCAGTTCATCACTGTTCCTATAAACTTCCAAAGATCACCACCTTGTTTTTTCCCTGACTCTTTGCCCTGTACAGGGCCCTGTCAGCGTTATTGATAAGCTCTTCTGCCGCAGAGGCATCGTCTGGAAAAGATGCAATTCCGAGACTTACAGTAATATTCAATGTTGTGCCGGTATCTTTTGCGAGGCATACGGTCCCTTCAATCTCGGCCCGGATACGTTCAGCAATAATACCTGCGTCATTTTTGTCTGTCGTTGGAAGGATAATTGCGAATTCTTCTCCTCCATACCTTGCTGCAATGTCAATTATCCTAACACATCTCCTTATAACACTGGTAGTGGTCTTTAAAATTTCATCTCCGTATAAATGTCCATAGGTATCATTGAGGTTCTTAAAATTATCTATGTCAAGTATAATAAGTGAAAACGGTTGTCTGTGACGTTTGGAACGCTCCATTTCCTCTGCTATCCTCTCTTCAAAATATCTCCTGTTAAGGAGGCTTGTAAGCGGATCAGTTATGGATATCTTGCGCAGGTCAATGGCGCTCTGATAATAGACCCTGCGCTCAATTGCAACTGCCGAATAGAGGGCTATTGCCTCAAGAAGTTTGATATCATTTTCTGAAAAGAAGGTTCCATCTTTCTTATCAGCCAGATTTAACACGCCTATGCTCTTATTCCTTATCTTAAGCGGGAGGCTTATAAATGACTTTGTCCTGTAGCGGACCCGGTTGGGCCTCGAGACCCTGTTGTCCGCTTCCACGTTACTTACAACCATCGGCATCCCTGTTTCCAATACGCTTCCTGCTATTCCCTCCCCGGGTCTTATCCTGATGTGACTGAGAATTGCAAGGTTCAGGCCCAGTGTTGATTTTACTTCAATCTCATGTGCCTCCTCATTCAGCAGCATTATTGAACCCTGCTCTGCACCAACAACCTCCGCAGACTTTTCCACTATATTGCTAAAGAGGTCGCTGGAATCTATGCATGAGGCGATGGCATACAGGGCGTGAAGTGATGCCAGAACCCTGTTTTCCATGTCAGCACGGGCCGCTGCAAGGATGTGATTGCCCATCACCGTTGCGATGCACTGGCAAAATATTTTGAGAAGTTCTTCATCGGCCTGCGATATCTTCGTATTGAATATTACTATCAGGCCATCTACCCTGTTGCCGATGCTGACCGGAAATATTTTAACCGAGGTAAAGACACTCGGGAAACCTGCCTTTAGAATTTCAAATACCTCTGTTGACTCCGCTGTATCTTTCCTTATTAAAACGTCATTAATCATACTGTCAGACTCACTTATGCGAAATCCTGAGAGAGAGTCTTTTGCGTATCCGAATGCGGCTTTTGACGAAAAGTTATCACTGCTGTTTTCTCTTATCAGCAACATGGCGGTTCTTGCATTGAATAACACGCCAATAGAATCAAGCACAGTATCGTAAAACACCTTTTCATCCGCCATGATTCCCGGGGAAGTTGCAATTCTGATTATAGTATTGATACGGGACATGTCATTTTCCATATCCCTCTTGACGCTGTCACCCTGCAGCAGGTGATCAACTACTGTTTTCAGGGCATCTGCAGAAGATTTGAATGCTTCTCTGTTTTTTGTGGAAACCCCTCTGACAGCTTCAGAGATGCGGTTATCATCAATCCCAAGCTTTTCAGCAACACTCCTGTAAGCAACCAGGTCATCATATGAGGTTAATATTCTTCCCCCAAGTATGAAACGCGTACCACTATTCCCGGTATTGGGTAAAACAGGGATGGCAACACTATTCAGGTGGGCATAACACTTGAAATATACAGGTTCTTGTCTTTTGTTGGCCTGTGCAAGGGGCGCGGTACAATCCCTCTCACAGAATAATCTTCCGTTACTATCTTCCTGCAGCAACCTGCATAATCTGAACTCATCACTTTGCCCGGCCTTATACCTAACCTCGTTACAGCAGACTAATGTAAAATCTGCAAGTCTTGCAAGAATGCCCGTCCACTCAGATGTCAATTCCCTGATGAAGTTATTATTGTCCATTTTTCCCGTTTTAAAATTGCAGAAATATTATCAGAACAATGCCATGTTTTCTACCCCATTAAAAGATCCTAATTAATATAATATGTAGCAAAAATAGTGCCATAATTTTGACGCAGTCGTCTTAGTTGACATTTAATTGTTAAATGGCTTACATTAAATGGGGACAGCGACTATTTATTTTGCAGATGACTACTAGGTTAAGACAAATAAATAGTCGCTGTCCCCATTTAATGCCGGAGGATGTCTGATGTTAAAAAATGATAGTTTCCTGAAGGCCTGCCGAAGGGAGCCGGTTGATTTCACCCCTGTCTGGATTATGAGGCAGGCAGGCCGCTATATGAAGGAATACCGAGACATAAGAAAGAAGGTTGATTTTCTCACAATGTGTAAGTCCCCTGAACTTGCTGCTGAGGTTACCATGCTGCCCGTAGATATACTCGGCGTGGATGCCGCCATACTATTTTCTGACATTCTCATACCTGTAGAGGCAATGGGTATAGGGGTCACGTTCACAGAAAAGAGGGGACCTGTCCTGTCTAATCCGGTAAGGTCAGACAATGAGCTTAAGGCCCTTCGGGTACCGGATAATGTGAAATCAAAGGAACTGATGCCTTTTATCCCACAGGCAATAAAACTCATACTTCAGGAGCTTGGCGGACGTGTACCTTTGATAGGTTTCTCAGGGTCACCCTTTACCCTCGCAACATATATAATTGAAGGAGAGACCTCAAGGAACTTTACATGGATTAAACGCATGATGTATGAAAATCCGTCACTCTTGCACAAGCTACTCGATAAAATAACCTCTGCAGTCATAAGCTACCTTAACATGCAAATCAATGCCGGGGTTCACGCAGTCCAGTTGTTCGATACCTGGGCAGGCTGGCTCGCCCCTGATGACTACAGGGAGTTTGCCCTCCCTTATGCAGAACGGGTGATACGCGGGATTGACAGGAAGGGGGTCCCTTTAATCTATTTTGCAAATGGTGTAAGCGGGATACTGGAATATATGGTCAACTCAGGAGCTGATGTTGTCGGCCTTGACTGGCGGATAGATATGGCAGATGCTGTAAGAAGAAGCAACAGGAGGGTAGCACTGCAGGGCAATTTAGACCCCTGTGTACTTTACGGACCGCCGGCTGTTATAAGAAAGTATACAAAGACCATCATTGAAAAATATGGAGAGGAACCAGGCCACATCTTTAACCTTGGACATGGAATCCTCCCTGATATTCCCGTAGATCATGCTAAGGCATTGGTTGACATAGTCCACGAACTGAGTAGTTAACGCTTAAAAAGGCAGGAAGATGAAAATCCCCCTTAGTCCCCCTTTTCCAAAGGGGGAAAGTAATTCTTCTCTGTGTAAAAGGGGGAAATTAGTTCCCCCCTTTAGTAAAGGGGGGATAGGGGGGATTTGAACGGAGATTTTCGAGTGAAGACAGAAATTACCATAGATATTAACACCCTCCTTAAATATGACAAGGCCGGCCCGCGTTATACGAGTTATCCCACAGCCCCTGTCTGGAATGAGAAGTTCGGTCCTGAGCAGTTCAGGGAGAAGATTATTGAAACTAACAGGGCAGATAGCAGTGCACCTTTGTCATTATATTTTCACATCCCATTCTGCTATTCACTCTGTTTTTATTGTGGCTGCAACTCAATTATCACAAGGAAGAAGGGGCATGCAGGTGAGTATATCTCATATCTGAAAAAGGAGATGGAAAACATATCCCGCCTTGTCAAAAGAAACAGGCAAGTGGTCCAGTTGCACTGGGGCGGGGGCAGCCCTGACTTTCTCAGTCCATCTGAGATGGAAGAATTGTACGGATATATAAAAGATAATTTTACGATCGCTGTTGGTGCAGAGGCAGGGGTTGAACTTGATCCGCGTGAGACGACATTTGAGCACGTGCAGACCTTGAAAAGACTTGGGTTCAACCGCATCAGTATGGGCATCCAGGACCTAAATCCACGGGTCCAGGAGGCTGTAAACAGGGTCCAGAGCGAAGAGACATCAGGAAGACTTGTCAACTGGTGCAGGGATCTTGGATTTGAGAGTATAAATGTAGACCTGATTTATGGGCTTCCATTTCAGACCGCAGATTCATTTAAGGAGACGGTTGACCGTATCATCGCCATCAATCCTGAAAGGATAGCAGTGTTCAATTATGCGCATGTACCCTGGATGAAGAAGCATCAGAAGATGATACATGAGGAAGACCTTCCAAAAGGGAGGGAAAAGCTTGAGATACTCAAGATGGTCATTGAGAAATTCACAGGCGCAGGATATGTCTATATTGGTATGGACCATTTTGCAAAGCCGGATGATGAACTCTGCATCGCACAAAGAGAGAAGACCCTGTACAGGAATTTTCAGGGCTACACAACAAAGGCCGGCTGCGACCTCTATGGATTTGGCATGACCTCCATAAGCATGGTCGGCAACTGCTATGCCCAGAACCTGAAGGCGCTTAATGATTATTACGCTGCTGTAAGTGCCGGCAGGCTGGCAACTCACAGGGGCTATGAGCTGACAGATGATGATATCCTGAGGAGACATATTATTACGAGGCTGATGTGTGACTTCGAACTTGTCAAACATGAGGTTGAGTCAAAATACAACATATCCTTTGATGACTATTTCAGCGATGCCTTAAAGAGGCTCGTGGCATTTCAGGATGACGGCTTGTTAAAACTTCAGCCTGACAGGATAGAGATCTCAGACTCAGGCCGCATACTTGTCAGGAATATCGCAATGGTATTCGATGCTTATCTGAACGCCCCTGGCAGAGAGATGAAATTTTCGCGAACAATATGACAGACGGCAAATCTACCACAGCAGTCCTTCTGATAAATATGGGCGGTCCTGATTCCCTGGATGCTGTTGAGCCCTTCCTTTATAATCTTTTTTCTGATTCAGACATAATGGGCTTTAACAGGGTATTACTCCCGGTTTTAAAACCACTTGCAAGGCTTATTGCACGCAGCAGGGCCCCAAAGGTAAAGAAATATTACAGCGCCATAGGTGGAAAATCACCTATAGTAAAACTTACCATGCAGCAGGCAAAGGCCCTTGAAGAGTCACTTCAGAAACAGGGCAATATCTGGGTCTTTGTCTCCATGAGATACTGCCGCCCGACTATAGAAGATGCAGTTAAGGACATGCTCGAGTTTCCATTGACCAAGCTTATAATCCTGCCGCTGTATCCCCACTACTCGGTTACGACAACAGGTTCGGCATTCAATGAGTTCAAGCGGATCCTGAAGGGGATAGGCACTCCTACAATCGAAATCCGTTATATAAATGACTGGCACGATAACCCATCGTACATTGATGCAGTGTGTGAAACGATACAGGATACCGCCTCGCTGCACCACCTTGATATTCATAAGACTCCGGTTGTATTCAGCGCACACGGGTTACCCATGAAATTTATCAGGCGCGGCGACCCGTATGCCAAGCAGGTGGAAAAGAGCGTTGAGCTGATCGCCGGCAGGCTCGGGAACCTGAAGGATTATCACCTGTCATATCAGAGTCGCGTGGGACCGTTGAGATGGCTCGGGCCGTCAACTGACGATGTCCTGAGACAGATCGGAAGTAAGGGGGCAAAAAACGTTATGTTAGTGCCGATCAGCTTTGTATCCGAGCATGTAGAAACCCTTTACGAGATGGATATCCTCTACAAAGAAAAGGCAGGAGAATACGGAATCACAAACTTCTACAGGGCCCCTGCACTAAACGATTCGCCTCTTCTGATTGATGCATTGAAGGAAATGGTAATTACAGCATGTATTCCCCCTTCTAATCCATTCTTCTGATTAAAAAAGCCGGGGGTCACAGAGGTAGATGAAAATCCCCCTTAGTCCCCCTTTACCAAAGGGGGAAAGGGGGGATTTGAACGGAGAATTTCAGGTGAACCGTCATGAGCCCTTCGACTGTTCGGCACGCTCACAGCTCGGGGCTCACCAGGGTTCATGAAAACGTCATTCCCGCGCAAGCGGGAATCCAGACCGCGGCCTGGTTCTGGATTCCCACTCCCAGCTTAAGTCATGCGGGGACAGGTTCCGTGGGAATGACGGGTATTTAGGAGTATTTTCGAATGAAAGTTATAATCATCGGCGGCGGCATTTCCGGCCTTACTGCTGCCTACTGGCTGCACAAAAGCGGTATTGATGTCACCGTCCTCGAAAAAGGAGATAGGGCCGGCGGGTCTATACGCACAGAAACGCATAAGGGCTACCTTATTGAATACGGCCCCAACTCTACACTCGACCTGTACAAAGAGGCGGATGACCTGTGCGAGTCACTCGGCATCAGTGGATATAAGATATACGGCAGTGAAGATGCAAAAAACCGTTATGTCGTCAGAGACGGCAGATTAAGGCCTTTACCACTTGGTCCTCTCCAGTTTCTGTCAACTGACCTCTGGACTATACAAGGGAAACTGAGGCTTATGTGCGAACCATTTATCCGCAAGTTCGCCGGCAGCCACGAGGAGACGATCGCTGAGTTCGTTAAGAGGAGGACAGGACAGGAGTTCCTCGATTATGCCATTGACCCCTTTGTTACAGGGGTGTTTGCAGGAGATCCCTACAAACTTTCATTAAAGAGCTGTTTTCCAAAGATGTATGGTATGGAGCTTGAGCATGGCGGGCTTGTGAAAGCCGCAATATTCGGAAGGAAAAAGAAGGGTGAGCCAAAGCGAAAGATGCGCCTTTTTTCATTCAGGGACGGCCTGGGAACTTTACCTGAGGCAATAAGAAAGACCCTTGGTGACAGGTTTGTTGGTGGGTGTAACGTGCTGTCAGTGAAGAAGGCAGAAAAAGGTTTCGAAGTTATTACAGAAAATGTTTCTGCCCCCACTCCACAGCCTGGACTTTTCAAGGCCAACATCGTCATCTTTGCTACACCTGCCTGGGCAACAGCAAGGTTGATCCAGCCGATATCCGAATATGTCGCTGCCCATCTGATGCAGATACAATACGTCCCTGCAGTAATCGTCTTCACAGGGTTTGACAGGGGACATATAAAACAGAAACTCGATGGCTTTGGCTTCCTCATACCGCGGAAAGAGTCCCGTGAACGGGGTTACAACATCCTCGGGAGCATCTGGAGCTCCGAAATTTTCGCAGGACGTGCGCCTGAGGGTAAGGCCGCCTTCACAACCATCCTTGGCGGCGCAAGGAAGGATGACATACTCGAATACAGCGACAGGGAACTCATTGAAATGACATTGCGTGACTTAAGGTACATCCTCGGTATAGAAGAAAAACCTGAGTTCGTACAGCTAATACGCCATACACGGGCAATCCCGCAATATATCATCGGCCATCAGGAGCGCATAGATGCTGTTCAGGAGGCTATCAGGAAAATTCCCGGCTTATATCTCTCAGGCAACTACCTCAACGGTGTTTCAGTTGGACACTGCATAGCCGAGGCAACAAAACTTTCGGCTGTGATGAAAGGGGTCTGACCCGCTACCCCCCAACACGAATAATGGTTTTTACATTACCACGCGGATTCCAGTCGCCTGTTACTTCAATCCGCCTCGGTTCAATAAGATTTTTCAGGTCGTCATATATCTTGTTTGTTGCAGATTCATGAGAGATATACTGGTCACGGAACTTATTAAGGTACAGCTTCAATGAGCGCAGCTCAACGATATACTTGTCAGGCACATAGTTAATCTTAATTGTCGCATAATCAGGATAGCCGGAGCGGGGACAGAGGCATGAGAATTCAGGAAACGAGATGTCAATAACATAATCCCTGTCCTGATACGGATTCTCCCACTTCTCAAGCTCAGCCTTCTCAATCTCTTCCTTGCCGTATTTCATCTCTAATTCATCCTTAAAAAGGGGGCAGATTTATTTTCCCGCAGCCGCAACCACATTTCTCATAAACCTCTCCCACTTGATACGCATGACAGAATTATCATGAAAAACCTTTTTGAAACCTTCCCGATCCATCTCCATTAAATCCGCAAGCAGGGGAGAAGTCAACTCTTTTCTTGGTATAAAACCAGTCTCTGTGGCTGCCTGAGCAACATTATTCCATGGGCAGGCCCACTGGCAATCATCACAACCAAAAATCTTATTGCCTGTCATAGATTTCAATTCTTCAGGTATCGCCCCTTTTAATTCACCAAGCAGGTATGATATGCATCGCCTCGCATCAACAACGTAAGGCGCAACAATAGCGCCTGTTGGACAGGCCTCGATACATCTGGTGCACTCACCGCAGCGATCCTGCAGCGGGGCATCAAACTCCAATTCTGTGTCAAGGAGTATTACCCCAAGCACTAACCACGACCCGGCGTCCGGGCTGATGATAAGGGAGTGCTTTCCCATCCATCCAACACCGGACATAGCGGCATATGCCTTTTCAAGGACAGGGCCTGTGTCTACATATATCTTTCCGTCTGCTTTTTTATCAGTCAGGGTCTTAATCCTTACAAGAAACTCTTCAAGCCTTGACTTGACAACGTCATGATAGTCCTCATTAAGCGCATAATTTGCAATGTACCCCCTGGCATGGTCATCAAGGCATCCCCTGCGATCCCCCCCAGGATAATAATTCATAGAGACCACTATGACAGACTTGATTTCAGGAAATACGATGGAAGGGTTTAAGCGTCTCTCCGGCTCCCTGGATAAGAACCTCATCTCACCTTCAAAACCGCACTTAAGCCACCCCTGAAATCTCTTGCCCCATAGAGATGCATCAGGAGGGGAAATGCCAACATGCCGGAAGCCTAAACTTATGCCAATATCCTTAATGTCACGGGTAAGGGTCATAGTAAATACCAGGTAGTCACATTAAATGGGATAGGCAATACACCGGATACGCCCCTACAGCTTGACAATTCCGTCATTTTCCATGAAAATGACCATGCACACCTATAGTATATACCCAAATGCGCCTGTAGCTCAAATGGATAGAGCGTCGGACTACGAATCCGCAGGTTGGGGGTTCAACTCCCTCCAGGCGCGCCAATTGATCACAGGCCATCATCTGTCATGCCGCCTCTTGTGAGAGAGCCATCTGTATCGAGCGGATAAAATTATCCAGTAAAAAGGGGTTAAAGTCTTTTTCCCTTCCCTTTCTCATCAAGGCAATGACTTCCTCTGTTTCCAGACTCTCCCTGTAAGGCCTGTGGCTCCGCAGGGCGTCAAAAAAATCAGAGATGGCAATGATCTGACTCAGAATATGCTGCCTCCTGCCAGCCGTATGGAGTCCGGGATAGCCTGAGCCGTCACAACGCATATGATGCTCAAATGCAATCAGCGGGGCAAGGCGGGTCAGGTTATCCATTTTGGCAAGGTATCGCGCACCATAAAGCGGATGTTTTTTTATTTCAGCAAATTCCCTGTCATCAAGTTTGCCATTTTTATCCAGGATTTCTTTAGGTATGAACAATTTTCCCGCATCATGCAAAAGGGCGGCAACACCGATTTCATGCAGCAGTTCATCCTGGATCCCGAGGCTGTCCGCCTGAAATATGGAGAGAACGGCAACATTGGAGGCGTGCGTATAGGTATATTCACTAAATGATCTAACGGGGCTCAACAGCTTTAGGATATGCGCCTCATTTCTGAAAGTGATAATGAACTGCACCACAATCTCCTCGAGTCCTGCAATGTTGAGTTTTTTAAAAGGAGAGATGGAATGGAAAATATCCTGAACCTTTGCAATATCCTCCTTCGGAAGATTTGATATTTCCTCGCCCTCGCAGGGAGTGGACCGGGGATTCGGGACGCAGACGTCAATAGTTCCGGTCCTGATGTGCGGGGCGGGATTCATTATTTTATCCGTATCAGAGACGTCAATGATGAACTGTCTGAACTCTGAAAGGGAAAGACCCTTCAGAAAGTCGACGCGGGTAATACCTTTTCTCCTTAGATATCTTATAAAATTCGCCTTGTTGGCTCCGGCATCCGTGAGCTCCTGTTTGTTCACAATCAGTTTGTGGTCTATGATCATGATCTCACACTGCTCACCCAGGATCTCACCAAGCATTCTATAAGTCTTTTTCACGAGCTCATTGAATATTTCATGCTCTGCTGAATAAAGTGAGCAATTGGCAATGGTGATTGTAAAAGTCGTCAGGAATTTCCCTATGGCATCCATTCTCTGAGTCCTTTATCCCCTTTCATCAGGATAATTCCTGAGCGATTGACGTATCTCTTCTTTCAGCCTATCCAGGGCGCCCCTGAAGAGGAGGGACTTTTCTGAAAGTATGTTTTTAAGCGTGCCGAGGGCACGGGAGTCTCCTATCTGGCCGAGCGCCCTGACAATGTGGATCTTGCCTTCATAGTTGGAACCCGTAATGCTCTTTCTCCTGAGCATTTCAAGAAGCTCCGGCACAACCTCCCTCACCTTAAATGTCCCTGATAGGGCAATGGCCCTGTTCAACAGATCCGGAGAGTCGGACTTCAATAAATCCCTCAGGGCCTCAATTCCAAAAGAGTCCTTGAAATTCAGCAGACATTTTAATGCCTCATAACTGACCTTGGGGTTTTCATGATTGCAGTAACTTCTGGCATATTGAAGCGCGTCCTGACCGCCGCATTCATTCAGGATGAACAGCATATTCCTTTTTACAAACCATCTGTCATCATTGAGATACCTGACCACATCCGGTACAGCCTTCTCCCTAAAATGGGTCACCAGACCTGTCAGAAACCTCCTGGTAGACGGCGATTCCTCGCCAATGAGTGCGCCGATTAATGATGCGATCATCTTTTCTCCGTAATACTCGCACATGTTCAGTATCTCTTCCCGCTTCTCCCTGCCCATGATTTTTAATGAGTCAATGAACAATGCGATGAATTCCCCGGAATGGAAATATCCTAAAATATTCGAAACGCCGTCCGGTGATTTTCCTGAATTGCTGCTGGACTCTAATATCCTGATTGTTTTCAATGCCTGCTCATACTGACCGGTATATATGAATTGAACGATCTGGTCCTTCAGTATATGGGCATAAAATTCGCAGTCTTCACGGGGTATGATCCCATCCGTCTCAGAGAGTGTCAGCTCCAGGATGATTTCATGAAAAAAAGTTTCAATCTGCTCATCCTGCCACTCACCCTTAAATTCTTCTATCCATTCCGTCTGGATCGAGTCAGCATTAAATTGGATCAGGCGCTGGATATCCTTATGATAGGAATCGGTCACGAATGCCTTGAAATCCGCACTGCTCAACAAACTGGTCAGTTCCGGAGAAAGAAGGAAGTCGTCTTCGATGAGTCCCTCCCGATAATAAGGGGCCTCAGAACTTTTCTGCTGAAACACCGAGAATTTATCGAGAATGTTTTTTAATGCCTCTGGGATGGCCACCAATTGTTCGTTGATGACACTGAGCAAATTGATGACAGTGTCCACAGATGTATCCCGGAGAGATTCCTCGGCAGTCTCCAAATCCCTGGAAAGGACATTCACCGCGGATGAGAGGAAATGACCCTTCAATTCCGGCCGCAGCCTGTTAATAAAATCCATCACGTTTTTCAACTCATTGGGCGAAAAGGACCTTTCCGAGGATTTCCTGACGTAGGAAGTGATGACCTTCTCATAGCTGTCTTCCCTTATTTTGCCGCTATCAGCCCTGTTTATGTATCCCGCGAGCTGATCAGGAGGGATCGTTGACAGAATATCAGGCGACTCATCAGGTTTCAGGCTCCCTTCGAGAAGACCGAATACATACTTTTCCCAAAGGGATATTTTATGGTCTTCGTTCTGCTTCCCATCCGCTTCGATAAGATGGAATACAGAGAAATCAACGGATCCTATCTTGAGGTGAGTAATGTGGCAATCAATGAATAACTTCTGTATATCTTCTGGAGACGCATTTCCGGCATTGTCTGAAATGAACCGGTGAAACGAGTAAAGCTCATCCTTTGTCAGCCCGCTTATGAACGTGACGAAGGCGATATTTTTCTTGCTCAGAGAGTCGGCAAATTCCTTATAAACCGGGTTCTTCTTGTCGAGGTGATGACTATCAACGATGAGAACATCCTTTGCGACTACAAGGGTAATATCTTGTCTCAACGCAAAGAGTTTTTGCAGAAAGTCAAATACTTTATTCAATGACTTTTCTACCACCGGATGATTTTTGGGATAGATAGATACATTGTGACGCGAGATGTTGAGTTCAATGATGGCTTCACTGAGCAATCGGGTATCAAGGGGGAGTTCGTCTTTTGTTTCGGTCATAGCGTATACCGTCTATTATCTATACAATAACACCCTATTATCGGACGATTATTAGTTATGTTTGAGAAAAGGAAGGGATCTGAGTACTGAAGAGGCGAGCAGGCGCGCCAATGGCTCTACACCATATAGTCTGCGACACGCCTTTCAGAGCATACTTTGTCAATAAACTCCACTGCCTTGACATGTTCAGGATGTATGCGGTATGCCTCCAGCGCATTTAAGTCATCAAATTCAGAGTAGAGCGCTATATCCGCGGCGCTTGCAGATTTGCCGATATTTATCCCGACTTCAAGGTATTTTACAACCGGTATTTTATCCTTCAGGGATTCCAGTAATACCTTCAACTCCCGCAGGTTCTCATCCTTACCCTTCCCTAAAGCCGATTCTTTCAACCTGAACATTACAATGTGCGTTAACATTATACCCTCCTGAGATTATTCTTCCCTGATGCCCCCACATATTACAACAAAACCTCCAAACATTCCAACAGGGACGGCTATTTGACATTTATATTGACAAACCCTCTGAATGTTGTTTAAAGTGTAACGTATGAAAAAGAGCTGGATCATAATTGGCGTTATCATAATAGCAGTGATAATACTCTTCCGGTTATTCGTATCACCGTACAACAACATGGTCAGGATGGAGGAAGGTGTTACCTCCCAATGGGCACAGGTAGAAAATGTGTACCAGAGGAGGGCAGACCTCATCCCAAATCTTGTAAACACAGTAAAGGGTTATGCCGCACATGAAAAAGAGACTCTCACACAGGTTATAGAGGCACGTTCCAGGGCAACTCAGGTCACAATTAATCCTGAGAAGTTAACGCCTGAGGCCCTGCAGCAGTTTCAGGAGGCACAGGGGGGACTCAGTTCAGCCTTGTCCCGCCTGATGGTGGTAGTCGAAAGATACCCGGACCTGAAGGCCAATCAGAACTTCCTGGAACTGCAGGCTCAGTTGGAGGGATCTGAAAACCGGATCGCTGTCGAGCGCAATAAATTTAATGAGACCGTCCAGCGATACAATGCATACATACGTTCCTTCCCGAACAATATCGTAGCCTCTATATTTAACTTTGAGAAAAAGCCATACTTTGAAGCCGACAAGGGTGCAGAAAAAGCGCCCGAAGTAAAATTTTAGTTGCGCCGACCATCATGGCCGGCTTTTACGGATTGGTCGGACAGGGTGCATTTCCAGATGAAACTCTTCACCAAAGAAGACCGCGATAAAATTACCGCAGCAATCGGAATGGCGGAGAAACAGACCTCCGGTGAGATAAGGCTTTTCATTGATGATAAATGCAGGGGCAACGTCCTCGACAGGGCCGCGTTAATCTTTGAAAAATTAGAGATGCACAAGACTGCAGCCAGGAATGGTGTTCTGTTTTATCTGGCAGTCCGTGATCACAAGTTCGCCATCCTCGGTGATGCAGGCATTAATGCGGTCGTTACGCATGGTTTCTGGGACGAAATAAAAGATACCGCGATAGAGCACTTTAAAAAAGGTGAATATTCAGAGGGCCTGATCAAAGGTATTGACATGGCTGGTACGGCACTTAAACAATACTTCCCCTATGACGAAAGAGACAAGAATGAATTATCAGATGAGATCGTATTCGGCCAGAAGGATACATAAGCACTTACTTTATTCCGCAGTATTATTTTTACTTTTCATTCCTGCCGTATTATTTGCCGAGACCTTTCCACAAAGGCCCTCCCCTCCGCGGCTTGTCAATGACTACACCAATACCCTGAAACCGGAAGAGCAGGAGGTGCTGGAGAGGAAACTCGTTGAGTTTGACAATACAACGTCTACCCAGATTGTAATCGTCATTCTGGAAACCCTTGACGGCTACCCAATCGGCGACTACACAGTAAAACTCGGTGAGGAGTGGGGTGTTGGCCAAAAGGACAAGAATAACGGAGCTGTAGTGCTCGCAGCCATGAAAGACCGCGAGGTCTTTATCGCTACCGGCTATGGCCTTGAAGGTGCAATCCCTGACGCACTTGCAAAACGGATTGTAGAGTTCGACATAAAACCATATTTCAAACAGGGGCTCTACTACGAGGGGCTTGACAGGGCAACGGACTCAATGATAGCCCTGGCTAAAGGCGAGTATACTGCAGAAAGGCACAGCAAACCGGGCGTGCCCATCTTTTTCCGCATCCCCTGGTTTTTTATCATTTTTGTTATCATCTTTTTCATCATTATGCTTAGCCGGGCAAGAAGGTATCGCGGCATCGCCTCCAATAATAACGTCCCCTTCTGGATGGCACTCATACTCGCAAACATGGGAAGCCGCCACCATCGGGGCAAGTGGGACGATTTCTCGTCAGGCGGCGGAGGCTTCGGCGGCGGCAGCGGGGGTTTCGGCGGCTTCGGTGGAGGAAGTTTCGGGGGCGGAGGCGCCGGAGGCAGGTGGTAGGAGCAGGGATTTTCAGGTGAACCGTCATGAGCCCTACGACTGTACGACAAGCTCACAGCTCAGGGCTCACCAAGGTTAATGAAAACGTCATTCCCGCGTAAGCGGGAATCCAGACCGATGGCATGATTCTGGATTCCCACTCCCCGCTTGATCATGCGGGGACAGGTTCCGTGGGAATGACGGGTACTTAGGAGTATTTTCGAGTGAAACGTCATGAGCCTCAGCCTCACAAAGGTTAATGAAAACGTCATTCCCGCGTAAGCGGGAATCCAGACCGAGGCCTGGTTCTGGATTCCCACTCCCCGCTTGATCATGCGGGAACAGGTTCCGTTGGAATGACGGGTAGATAGGAGAATTTTCTGGTGAAACATATCTCAGAAATTGCCGCTTCCATAGACCTTGTATCTCACGAAATTGACAAACACGGCCAATATATAGCAAAGGTCACACCAGCAGGTCTTGAAAAACGATTATCTCCACGACGCGGTAAATACGTCGTCCTTACAGCCATAACCCCAACCGGCTCAGGAGAAGGAAAAACAACTGTTGCCATAGGCCTTGGCATGGCAATGTGGCGGATCGGCAAAAAAGGGGTCGTCACCCTGCGACAGCCGTCATTAGGGCCGCTTTTTGGTATGAAGGGTGGGGGCACAGGCGGAGGAAAGGCCATGCTGCTGCCGCAGGAGACGATAAACCTTGGTCTGACAGGCGATAACTACAGGGTGAACGCAGCCCACAACCTCCTGAGCTCCTTTGCAGATAATCATATCTACCGTAACAGCCCCATTAATATTGATCCCGCCAGCCTCTTCTGGCCGCGTACAGTAAATATCAATGACAGGGCGCTTCGTGAAATTATTGTCGGCTCAAATGAAAAGGGCGGAGGATTCCCTCATCCCGGCCGCTTTGTTCTTACAGAGGCGTCAGAGGTAATGGCAATCCTCTCCCTCTCTTCTACGCTCAAAGACATGAGGGAGCGTCTTGGCAGGATCATAGTCGCCTTAAATAAGAACGGCGCCCCTGTGACAGCAGAGGACATAAAGTGTGCAGGGGCAATGGCAGTTATCTTGCGCGATGCACTGCGCCCCAACTTATTACAGACCTCAGAAGGGACTCCAGCCTTCGTACATACAGGACCGTTCGCAAATATAGCCCCGGGCATAAGTTCACTCATTGCAGATCAGCTCGCGCTATCTCTTGCTGATTATGTAATAACAGAGGCGGGCTTCGGCGCTGATCTCGGTTTCGAAAAACTCGTAGACATAAAGTGCCGGTCGGGCAACCTCTATCCTGATTGCGCAGTGGTGGTTGTTACACTGAAAAGTCTTAAGACGCACGGAGGAAATCCAGACGGTGGACTTGCAGAGATAGACAGGGGAATGTCACATCTCGAAAAACAGATTGAGAATGTAAAATATTTTAAAGTGCCCCTTGTTGTTGGTGTTAACAGACACGAGGACGATAAAGGGGATGAGATAAACTATTTGCTCAAATGTATTGAAGCACTTGGCGTAAGGGCGGTTACGGTGACGCCATGGAAAGATGGCGGGGCAGGGGTGGTTGACCTTGCAAAGGCCGTAGAAGAGATTACCGCAGGGCCCGTCACAGACACCAGACAGCGACGATTTCTATACGACCTGAATACCCCGGTCGAGGATAAAATTAACACGATAGCCCAAATTATGTATGGCGCAAAAGATGCAGCGTTCTCTGAAACGGCAATGATAAAATTACAACTGATAAACAGGCTGGGACTCAGCAACCTCCCCGTGTGCATGGCAAAGGTCCACAACTCACTCTCACATACACCTAAACTTTACGGAAGGCCAAAAGGGTTTACACTCCCGGTCGAAGAAATACATATTGCTGCAGGCGCTGGATTTATCTACCCGATCTGTGGAAGGATATTTCCCCTCCCGGGCCTGCCATCCAAACCTCTTGGTGAAGAGATGGACATAGATACAGATACCTGGGAGATTCGTGGATTATAAATGATCCGCAATATCGCTGAATCTCGTCCGCCACTCAGCATGTGCCTTTGACAGGACATCAAGAAACTTGTCCAGCTCATCCTTCCTATCAGAAATCCACTGGTCAACATTTCTCCAGGACGTCTTCGCAGAACCCTGACTGCCAGTCCCTGCCTCAGCTTCACGCATGGTGAGCTCAATAGCATAATATTGTTTTGACTCCGGACCAGGATAAGAGGTCTTCCTTACATCCTTTACATCAGCAAACATTATTGAGTACGATTTCTTCCCGCTCTCTCCATTCCTCTGGCAGGTCACCCCTGCATCCGAAACGCTGCAGCTTTCCTGCCCTCCCTGGGTTGCAAGAGAAAAAGTCCCATATTGCTTGCCGGCCTTCTTAGACTCTTCTATCCTCCTCTGACGCTCTGACTGCAACCGCCGTCTCGTCTCCTCCTCCTTACCCTTAGCCGCAGCCAACTGTTGCATCTCTTTCTGCTCTTCAGCGATCTCTGCTGCAGTAAGTTGGAAAGGCTCTTCTGAATAGGCTAATTCCATGCCGTCATAACGCCAGCCATCGTTGTCAGGCATAAATGCCGCATAGCCGCTCCCGCCGGCAACAATAAACCGTTTCCAGAGTGATGGTACGTCCGGATTATACTTCCACGTAAACTTGGCCTGCTTAAACTTCATACCCATATTCAACTCTTTGATATCTGTAATGCTGATTTTTATATCCGCATTCTGTGATGAGATTAACACGTCACCAGTAGCGGAATGTTTCAGTGACTTCAGTTTCGCGGCCGTGGCACGGGCCGTTAACTTCCCTTCGGCATCCCACATCCCCTGTGCCACGCCCTTCTCAAACCCGCCCTTTTGCAGGCGCAGGTTAAACCTCACATCTTCCTGTGCAATGTGACTGGCGATTTCCTGTTCAGCAATCTTTGCGTCAACATCCTTATACCCGGCAAAAGAGGCCGGCGCCCAGACAAGAGACAGGCTCATCAACAATGCAAGAAAGTAAATTATCATCGTAAACCTCCGTATCAGCTTTTCTTCACAGTACCTGGAGTAATATGACAGTTTCCCTTACTTTTGTTTTGCCACCCATGCAGCTATTTCTTTATTAAACTTTTTTAAGATATCCAGCTTGCCTGTAAGGGCCTCGTATACCTTCTTTGAATCAAGGTTCACATATTCATGGATAAGCACATTCCTGAAACCTCCAAAACCTTCAAGTCCCTTTGACAGCTTCCTGGATATGACCTTCTTGTTTGCAAGTCCCCTGGTAATATCTTCATATTCATCACAGTATTCGGAATACATACTTGAGAGAATATGTGCCCCGATATCAAAAACCATTTCTGCCGTAATTATGAATCCACGTTCAACAATCCACTGTGTTTTTATATCAGCCTTGTACTTATTCCATGAAATCCCCTTGTATTCCTCCAACACCTTCAGTGTCTCATCCATTTTAAGCAGCCGGTCTTCTATAGATTCTTTCCTATACACCATGACGGAGACCCTCATGCATGTTCCTGAGATAAATACGTCTCAGGTGTTTTTTATCCATATATGTCTGCCATGTCTTTAACTCAAAGTCATTCAGCAGGTCTTCATTCTTAAAATAAATAACCCTGCCTTCTCTTATTATCTGGTACCTGAAGGATGCAGGTTTATCGCTCATCGTGACAAGGTCAATCTTCTCCGTTCCCAGTGCTTTTGTTATCCTGGCCCATAATTTACAATATCTATCAAGTGTAAGCTTCGGGGCATAGATGGCAATATCAATGTCAGAGGTCTTCCTTGCCTTTCCTGCAACGTGAGAACCAAAGAGATAGGCAATCTCTACATCCTGAAATTCCTGCCAGATGGATGTGAGTTCCTTATTAATCTTTCGTATATTCATCAGATTGCCCTTGCCGTTAATGTAACATTATACTAAGAATTCCCACGAAGTATAAAGACATTTATTTAACTTGATAATTCCCTGTAGCTTGCTACAGGTTTTCCTGTCATTCCCACGAAAGTGGGAATCCAGTTTTTGCTTTGATCTGGATTCCTGCTTACGCAGGAATGACGTTGAAGTTGCTTAGATACCCTGCAGCTTGCTGCAGGGTTCTTCATTCAGTATTACTTGATCTTCAGGGCCTCCCTGTACACCTTGTTTCTTGGAAGATTCATATCTTTTGATGCCCGTGTTACTGCATCCTTTAAACTGAGTCCTTCCTTCTTCATCAGCATTTCGAGACAAGACCTCAGGTCTGAAATGTCTGTAACAGTTTCTTCCTGCGCACCTTCTATTATGATGGTGATCTCACCCTTCAGGCTCCTCCCCATGATCTTTTCCATAACACCTGAAACCCTGTCCCGTATGACCTCTTCAAACATCTTGGTAAGCTCCCGTGTCAGGACAATCTTTCTGTCGCCCAGGATTTCGAAGATATCTTCAAGCGTTGAAGACGCCCGCCGGGGCGTTTCAAATATAATGATAGTGCGCCTTTCCGATGACAGCTCCTTTAGCCTTTTCTGACGTGCCGCACTTTTAGAAGGAAGGAAGCCTTCAAAGACAAAGGCATCTGTTGGAAGGCCTGAGATTGAGAGGGCGGCAATGGATGCCGTGGGGCCGGGGATCGGCGTTATCTTTATGTTTTCTTCTATAGCCCTGTTGATGAGGTAGTATCCTGGATCTGATATGCCTGGAGTTCCAGCGTCAGACACCAACGCAATGTCATGTCCTTCTTTTAATTTGGCTATGAGTATTTCAGACTTTTCTTCCTTATTGTGGTCATGATAACTTGTTTGCGGTGTGTGTATGTCGTAGTGGTGAAGTAATTTCTGCGTATGGCGGGTGTCTTCAGCGGCTATTAGTCTGACGCTTCCCAGGACCTTCAATGCCCGGAGCGTTATATCCTCCAGATTGCCGATTGGCGTGCTGACAATGTATAGGATACCTTTACCTGTATTATTCAACCTCACCCTTATCCAGGATAGCGATATGCGGCAGGTTCCTGTATTTATCCTGGTAGTCAAGGCCGTAGCCGATTATGAATTTATTAGGAATAGTAAAACCGAGATATTCTATTGGCACTGAATGTTTTCTTCTTTCGGCCTTGTCAAGGAGGACGCAAAGTTTTAAAGAGTCAGGGTTTTTTGCCAGAAGCGCCTTGTAAATATAATCAAGCGTCAATCCTGAATCAATAATATCCTCAACAAGCAGCACATCTTTACCTTCTATAGGTGTGGTCAGCTCCTGTACAATATTTACTGCGCCGCAGGAGGTAGACCTTTCTTTGTAACTCGATACCATCATGAAGTCCACCATAACAGGCAATTGGATGTTTCTCACGAGATCGGCAAAAAAGGTGTAGGCGCCCTTAAGCAAACATATCATCAGCAGGTCTTTACCGTCATAATCTGCGGTAATCTTTGCCCCAAGTTCTCTGACCCTCTTTTCTATCTCCCTCTGCGTAATGAGTGGTTTGCCGTAAATGCGTTCCATGCCTTCCTTCCTTTCTTATTTGATGATACACTTGACTGGGCAACTTCAAGCCGGCCATAAAGGCCGGCGCTGCTTACGCCGCAATCCTTACAACTTTCACCTCAAGTATCTTTTTCGTTTCAGTGGTTACCCGGAACCTCTCATCACCCCTGTATCCGGCAATCCACATAATCCCTTCCGGAGAGGTCAGAAGCGGTATCCTGTCTCTCTCTCTTCGGGATATTTTTAAATCAATAAAATACTCCTTTATCTTTTTCTTCTTCCCCCCCATTCCCTGCGGGCAGAAGAAGTCGCCGTCCCTCCGGTTTCTGATGACCAGCGGTTCAGAGAATTTACTCATATCAAACAAGGCAGCGCTTCTTCCGGCCTCTGTCGCATCAGTCAATCCTTCCTTCAGAACAGGGGAGGTCCGGATAGTTGTGTTAATTTTCATTCCAGCTTCCGGTACAATAGTATCCCCCGGCACCCTTACTGTATATGCATACTGAGGGGTTGATGTCACTGCTGACCTTAAATATATGCTGAATACATCTCCTCTTCTCTCAGCCGCGACACCCGCAGGAAAATCAATCTCCCCGGCCCTGTCATTTTGCAGCAGTGCGAGCGCCTCCTCTACATGCCTGCAGGAGAGGGCAATACCCTCTGCCCCTTTAACAGCCTCTACAGCAAACCGTACGAGTCTCCTCTTCACCGGCTCCTCACAGGAGTCAAACCTTTTCACATCAAACTTTATCATGCCTTCTGACTCATTTATTACCATATCCCGGAATATTTTTCTAACATAATTATCAAGAAATACATCCTCATCTCTTAAAATATTCAGACTCCTGACAAGTGTATCCATTATATTCGGATTATATTCCTTCGCAAGATGAGGTATAAGTTCCAGACGGATCTTATTTCTCAGATAAACAGGGGTCAGGTTTGATGAGTCAATCCTGCAGTGGATATCATTTTCTGATAAATACTCTTTGATCTCTTCACGAAAGACCCCGATAAGGGGCCGTATTATCTTGTCCCTCACAGGCGGGATACCGGAAAGGCCGTGAGACCCGGCCCCCCTGAGGAGACGCATCAGGAATGTCTCTGCCTGATCATCCGCTGTATGGCCAAGGGCAATCCTGTCTGCGCCGGTTTTGTCAGCGGCTAAACCAAAGAATCTGTAGCGCACCTCGCGTGCAGCCTCCTGTTTTGATATACGATACTCCCTGGCATATGCCGGAGTATCTGAATACTCTGCAATTACCGGAACCCCGAGCGTCTTACCCATATCCTGGACAAACCTTGAATCTTCCTCTGCCTCTTCCCCGCGAAATCCGTGATTGAGATGAGCAATATGAAGGGTGAGGTCATATTCATCCTGCAATTCTTTTAACAGATGAAGGAGACAGACAGAGTCAGGGCCGGAGGAAACACCGATGAGCACGGTATCTCCTTTTGCAAGCATATCATGGTGCCTGATAGTATCCCGGACTTTTTTTATTAACATGGTCATCCGAAAATGTTCCTATGTACCAGTCATTCCCACGGAACCTGTCCCCGCAGGATTTTTCACCCGTCATTCCCACGCAAGTGGGAATCCAGAACCAGGCCCCGGTCTGGATTCCCGCTTACGCGGGAATGACGTTTTTCATGACCCCTTGTGAGCCCAGAGCTGTGAGCTTGTTGAACAGTCGAAGGGCCCATGACGGTTCACCTGAAAATGCTCCAAAGTACCCGTCATTCCCACGGAACCTGTCCCCGCAAGATTTTTCACCCGTCATTCCCACGTAAGTGGGAATCCAGAACCAGGCCATCGGTCTGGATTCCCGCTTACGCGGGAATGACGTTTTTCATGACCCCTTGCGAGCCCAGAGCTGTGAGCTTGTCGAACAGTCGAAGGGCTCATGACGGTTCACCTGAAAATGCTCCTGTGTACCCGTCATTCCCACAGAACCTGTCCCCGCAGGATTTTTCACCCGTCAGTCCCACGTAAGTGGGAATCCAGAACCAGGCCCCGGTCTGGATTCCCGCTTACGCGGGAATGACGTTTTTCATGACCCCTTGCGAGCCCAGAGCTGTGAGCTTGTTGAACAGTCGAAGGGCCCATGACGGTTCACCTGAAAATCACTGCAGCTTCGTCAGGACTGCCCTTGCATCCTCTACATCCTTCGTAATCTGCAATATCAACTCTTCCTTATCCCCGAACTTTTTTTCCTCTCTGATCATCCTGATAAACTGGACTGTCAGGTGCTCATGGTAGAGCTGTCCGCTGAAGTCAAACAGGTATACCTCTATGCCGATCCTCTCCCCGGCAAATGTCGGCTGATTACCTATGTAGCATGCGCCCTCCAGGATCATCTGACCCCGTAGTACCCTGACAGCATAAATCCCGTTTTGGGGAATAGCCTCATCAACCGTATAGATGTTTGCAGTAGGGTAGCCCAGCAGCATCCCGCGGTGATGCCCAGGCATAACGACCCCATCAACGGAATAATATCTTCCTAAAAGCCCGGCCGCAGTGTCAACCTCACCTTTCAAGAGGAGCTCACGGATCCATGAACTGCTGACCCTCTTCCCTTCGATTACTACCGGCTCTGCCTCTTCGACCTCAAAACCGAGCATCTTTCCCTTTTGACGAAGATACGGGACATCCCCTGACTGACCTTTTCCAAATTTATAATTGGCCCCTACAATAATGACCCGGGCACCTATCTTGTTGCAGAGAAGGTCCTCTGCAAATTCATCCGGGGATTTGCCGGCAAACTCAGGCGTAAATTCAATGCAAATAACGATGTTTATTCCAAATGACTGAAAAAGTTCAATCTTTTCCTGGAGAGATATCAATTGACGGGGCGCCTTATCCGGCCTTAATACCTTGGCCGGATGAGGCTCAAACGTAATGACAACGCTGACAGCTCCTGTTTCAGACGCACGCCTGACCACCCTTTGCAGGAGCTCCTGATGGCCAAGATGAACTCCATCAAAGTTTCCAATAGTCACAACCGTATTGGTGAGACCTTTTGGAATGGCGGCAATGCCCCTGATGATATTCAATTAACTATCTATCCTCCCGCAAGACCAGCGCTGCATCCTTCGCAAAATATGTAAGAATAATATCCGCACCTGCTCGTTTTATAGAAGTAAGCGTCTCCATCATCACGCGGGACTCATCTATCCATCCAAGCCGTCCGGCGGCCCTGACAAGTGAATACTCACCGCTTACATTATAGGCCGCAACCGGAATATCCCACCGCTCCTTTATCCTGCATATAATATCAAGATAGGGGAGGGCAGGCTTAACCATTACAATGTCCGCACCCTCTTCAATGTCAAGGGCGATCTCCTGCATGGCCTCCCTTGAATTGGCCGGGTCCATCTGATACGACCTCCTGTCGCCAAACTGCGGGGTTGACTCAGCCGCTTCTCTGAACGGCCCGTAAAAGGCCGAGGCATACTTTGCGCCATAGGAAATAATCGGGATATCCTCAAATCCCTCTTTGTCGAGGGCCTGCCTGATAACCGACACTCGGCCGTCCATCATATCCGACGGGGCTACAATGTCAGCGCCTGCCTTGACATGCGATACCGACTCTCTGGCAAGCAGCTCCAGCGTAGGGTCATTCAGCACCTTTCCGTCTTTCACAACGCCGCAATGTCCGTGGCTCGTATACTCACAGAGACAGACATCAGTAATAACAATGAGATCAGGCACGCTGTCCCTGATCGCCCTGACCGCCTGCTGCACAATCCCGTTGTCGTCATACGCCTCTGACCCCTTCTCATCCTTGTGCTCCGGTATCCCAAAGAGGATTACGGCAGGTATCCCAAGTGAACTCACCTCTTTTGCCTCACGAACAATATTGTCCACGGATAATTGAAAAACACCCGGCATGGAGCTGATCTCACGCTGGACATTGCGGCCGTGAACAACAAAGAGAGGGTAGATGAAATCATCAACAGAGAGGCTTGTCTCCCGCACCATCCGTCTGTGGGTCTCAGTCGCCCGCATCCTCCTCATGCGATTCTTTGGAAATGCCATATGATCGTTTCCCTCCATATCTAATGCCATTGATTCCGGCAGGGGTTCATCCCCCGCTGCAGTCCGGCTATCAGGGCCCTGGCTACGTCTTACTCCCTTTTTGCAGGACATTACAGTAATATCCGGCTATAGCCTTTGCCAGATCAGCCACTGTATATCTGTCCGGGATAATATCCACACCAAGACCATATTTTTTTACCGTATCAGACGTTACCGGGCTTATGCATGCTATCTTCACTCCTGTAAGAAGCATCTTATACTGATCCAGCCCTATAATTTCAACAAAGTTTTTAACGCATGAACTGCTCGTGAATGTTACTACATCAATTTCCCTGTCCTGAAGCATCTTCCTCAGCTTCAGCGCGTCAGCATCAGGCCGTATTGCCTTGTAAACAGGAATAACATCAACCTTTATACCCACTCTGGCAAGTTCGACGGGGAGTATGTCCCTTCCGACCTGCGCCCGTGGCAACAATACATTATTTGCGGGGCTTCCCATTTCCAGAAAACCACCGGCCACTGACTCTGCACGGAATTCATCAGGCATGAAATCAACCTCAAGGCCGTACTGTTCGACAACCTCTGCAGTCTTAAGGCCAATAGCACAAATTTTGATGCCGCTTAATGTTTGCGTTACATCCTTTTGAAGTAAAATCAATCTGCCTGCAAAAGAGGTAACCCCATTTACGCTTGTGAAAATGACCCAGTCATATTTGCTTATATTCTCTATAGCCCTGTCTGCAGCTTCCCAGCTGTCAGGCGGGGCTATGGCAATAACCGGAAACCTGACAGGCTCAGCCCCGAGTGCAGAGAGCATTGAGGCAAACTCCTCCTGCTGATCAGACGGCCTTGTTATGACTATTTTCTTCCCGGTTAGTTGCATATTCACACAAAAATCTCCAATCAAATCCCCCATCCCCCCTTTAGTAAAGGGGGGAACTAATATCCCCCTTTTATATAGAAAGGAATTATTCTCCCCCTTTGAAAAAGGGGGACTAAGGGGGATTTAATTCCGAATTCCGTATACTTCCTGCAGAATTTCCTGCCCCCCCTGCGCCAACAGGCTTTCTGCAAGGGCTATCCCTGCATCCTCAGGATTATCAGCCGTCCCTGACCTCTTTTCCCTTACCATCCTGCGTCCATCAACAGACGCAACAAACCCTTCGATTGCAATACCATCACCCTTCATTGTTGCGTAAGCGCCTATGGGAACCTGGCATCCGCCTTCGAGCCTTTTCAAAAAGGCCCTCTCTGCCCGAACACAGATGTTTGTCTCCATGTGATCAAGCGGTCTGATTATATCAAGTGTATCGCCGTCAGATTCTCTGCACTCTATACAAAGCGCTCCCTGTCCAATAGCAGGTACGCTGGTTGTTTCCGGCAGGTATTCTGTAATCCTGTCTGCCCATCCAAGCCTTCGGATGCCTGCTGCGGCAAGAATAATGGCATCAAACTCACCAGCCTCGAGTTTTTTTATCCTCGTGTCAAGATTCCCCCTGAGCGGATGGATAACAATATCAGGTCTCTGGTTAAGCAGCTGGGAAATCCTCCTGAGGCTGCTCGTACCTATACGTGCGCCGTGCCTGAGGTGTAAAAATCCACTCCCGTCCCTGGACAGCAGGGCATCCCTCGGATCTTCACGCTCCGGGATGGCGCCTATGCAAAGTCCTTCAGGGAGGATGGCAGGGACATCCTTCATACTATGAACGGCTATATCAATGTCATTCCGTAAAAGGGCGTCTTCGATCTCTTTCACAAAAAGCCCCTTGCCTCCTACCTTTGCAAGCGGGACATCGAGTATCTTATCACCTGTGGTCTTTATCTTCTGTATAGTAACAGTGATGCCTGCATAACGGGCCTCAAGCTCTGACTTTATATGCTCTGCCTGCCATATGGCAAGTTTGCTTCCCCTGCTGCCGATCCTGATTTCTTTCACTCGAAAATACTCCTAAGTATCCGTTATTCCCACAGAACCTGTCCCCGCAGGATTTTTCACCCGTCATTCCCACGCAAGTGGGAATCCAGAACCAGGCCACAGTCTGGATTCCCGCTTACGCGGGAATGACGTTTTTCATGACCCCTTGCGAGCCCAGAGCTGTGAGCTTGTCGAACAGTCGAAGGGCTCATGACGGTTCACCTGCGGACGCCCATCATCATTCTCCCTTTTCATTCTCCTCAGCTGCCTTGACCTCAAGGTTAAATATCTTCCTTATCGTCTCCACATATAGTAAGCCATTGCTCGAGTTCGACTCTGATTTAAGGGCTACAAGAGGGCCGTGCAGTATCTTGCTCACTATCGTATTCGTCAGCCCTTCTACCACTGCTATCTCTTCAGGAGACAGCGTCCTCAGTTTTTCCGTCATCCGATCCAGCTCCTTTTTCCGTATATCCTCAACCTTATCCCTGAGGGCAACAATTGTGGGCACAACCTCGAGCGATTTAAACCATTTCGAAAATGTCCCTACCTCTTCCACAATGATCTGCTCCCCCTTATCCGCCTCCTCCTGTCTCGTCCTGCGGTTTGCCTCAACAACCGCCTGCAGGTCATCTATATCATACAAAAATACATTATCAATCTTATTAATTGCAGGGTCAATATTTCTCGGAACTGAAATATCTATGAGAAAAATTGGCGTGTTTCTTCTCTTATGAATAATATCCTGCATATGTTCAGCCCTTATAATATAATCAGGGGCACCTGTGGAACATATTACAACATCAGACCTCCCCATTTCCTCTAAAAAATTTTCAAATCTTACTGCACGGCCATTATAGGCCTGCGCAAGGTTTAACGCCCTGTCATAATTTCTCGTGGAAACAACTATCTCTTTGATGCCGCTGCTGACAAGGTAATTAGCTGCAAGCTCACCCATCTCACCTGCGCCAACAAGCAGCCCCCTTTTATCCCTCAAACTGCTGAAGATCTTTTTTGCAAGCTCTACTGCAGCAAAACTTATAGATACGGCATTTTCAGCAATCCTGGTCTCTGTCCTCACACGTTTGGCAACTGATATGGCTTTTTTAAAGAGCTTATTTAAGATCGCACCGGTCGTCTTGTTTAACAGGGCCGTGTCAAAGGCATCCTTTACCTGTCCAAGTATCTGAGGTTCGCCCACCACCATCGAATCAAGGCTTGAGGCAACCCTGAAAAGATGTTTTACGGCCGCCTCATTTTTATGAATATAGAGGTGTTGTGTCAGGGACTCAATCGGCAGGTGAGTCTGGTATGAGTGCAAAAAATCTTTGACCCTTGCGATACCGACCTCAGATTTGTCAACAATGGCATATATCTCCACACGGTTGCATGTGGACAGGATAAGGCATTCACTGACATTCTCATAACCTTTGAGCCGTACAATTCCATCTGACAGCATCTGGCCTGAAAATGACAGCTTCTCCCTCACTTCAACCGGCGCTGTATTATAACTGAGTCCTGTTAATATGATGTCCATAACCTTTAGTGCACACCTTTACATGAAGGCGTGCTTTCCATGCAGGAGCATATTGACTCCCACAAAGGTAAAGATCACGCCGGCAAACCCTATAATTGCCAGCCAGGCTGCCTTCCTGCCACGCCATCCCACTGTTATCCTTCCATGAAGCATCGCAGCATAGAAAAGCCATACTATCAAAGACCACGTCTGTTTAGGGTCCCAGTTCCAGTAGGTACCCCAGGCAAACTCGGCCCAGATTGAGCCTGTAATTATGCCAAGGGTCAGGAGAGGAAAACCAAAGGATATGGCGCGATAATTGAGATTGTCCAGCATGTCAAGGGCCGGTAGTTTAAAATAGAGCTTGTTAAACCTCTTGGATTTCAGAAACCACTCCTGCAGCAGATACATTATACCTGCAAGAAATGCCATAGAAAAGGCCGCTGACCCCATTATGGCGAGGATGGTATGAACACCAAGCCATGCACTCTGCAACTGGGGATCAAGCATCTTTATCTCCATGGGAAGCGTGGCAGAAGATATAAGGGAAATAAAGGTGACAGGCAACACGAATGAACCCAAAATATAGATCCTGTACTTATACTCTATGAGGAGAAAGGCAAGGACAAGCGCCCATGAGAAAAAGGACATGGCCTCATGGAGGCTTGTTATGGGTATATACGATGCCTCAGCAGTACGCACTATAAGTGCGGCCGTATGAATCAGAAAACCAAGGCCCGTCAGTCCAAAGGACAACCTCGGCGGTCTTTCCTTCCTGCTGACAAGAAAGTAGAGAAACGAAGCCATTCCAAGGAAATAGGCCCCAAGGGCAGCCTTAAAAAAAAAGATGTTCACCATGTTTGGATAGTTTAACTTTATTGAAGAATGCGTGTCAAGAAAAGTACTTGACAAACCATTAATTTGGGAATATTATCCCAAATCTGAACCATTATTGATAACTATCCCCAAAACGGAGGTGCCTTATGAGAAACTAACTAACTTGTTTACAGAAGGAGGCAACAGTAATGAAGAAGAATATTTACCACAAATTAATCCGTTTCTTGTTTTTGGTCACTATATTGGCCCCCCTCAGGGTCTACGGGTATAATCCGGTAGAATCGAGCATCCAGTTACGAGAACGGGGAATACAAAGTTATCTGAGTGAATCTGCCTTTCTGTCCACCATCAGGAATAATGATGCATCTTCAGTTAAGCTATTTCTGGACGCCGGCATAAATCCCGATGCCAGATACCAGGATAATACAACTGCATTAATACTCGCTGCAGGAAATGGAAACGAAGTTATTGTTAAAGCCCTTCTCGACCGGGGTGCCGACGCAGGGGCGGTGAATAAGGATGGCCTGACCCCCCTGGTAACAGCCTCCATACATGGGCATACGGCTATTGTAAAGTCCTTGCTGGAACGAACTTCAAACGAGGACGAAAAGATTGCAGCACTGATGGTTGCAACTATGAAGGGGCATACCGGCATCGTTCAGGCCCTTCTGTCCGGCGGGGCTGATGTCAATGCCAGTGACAGGTATGGCTGGACCCCCCTCATGTATGCAGCAAGGATGGGGCACACAAGGATTGCAAAGATTTTACTGGCTAACGGAGCTTTGGCAAACAACAGTGACAGCTCTGGACAGACCGCCCTTTTACTTGCAGTCAAAGAGGGTCACTACGATATTGTAAAAATCCTTATTGATAAGGGCGCGGATCCGAATATCAAAGACTCCGAAGGAAAAACAGCCCTGGTATATGCAACAGAGAGAGGATATAATGACATCGTAAGGGTTTTGCTTGATAATGGCGCCAGCCCGGTTAGGGGTAAGTTTGGCATGTCATTGCTGGAAACTGCCGCAATCAATAATCAAAGTAACATTGTGGAAACCCTTCTGGACAGAGGGGTAGATAGTGATGTCAGCAATGATGTACTTATGCTTGCAGCGGGCCTCGGTCACAGCGAAGTTGTTCAGTCCCTTTTGTCAAGAGACGCAAATGCCAATACCATGACTGAATCCGGAACAACGGCGCTGATGATTGCATCAGAGCAGGGACATCCGGATGTCGTCAGGATATTGTTGAACAAGGGTGCCAGGATTGATGATGTCACTGCTCAGGGCGAAACAGCCCTGATGATCGCTGTAAGGCAGGGGCATACTAATGTGGTGCAATACCTGCTCGAGAAGGGTGCAAGAATAAATGTTTCTGCACATGAAGGCGATACTCCGCTAATTGCAGCGATCAGATACGGATACCCGGAAATTGTCCAGATTTTACTGGATGAGGGCGACAAAATTGATGCTGGTACAAGCGAAGGCGATACTCCGCTCATGATTGCTGCAAGGTACGGCAGAAATGAAATTGTACAAATCCTCCTGTCCAGAGGTGCAAATGTGAATGCCTCAACAAAGGCCGGCATGACCCCGCTTATTGCTGCGGCAATGAAGGGCGAGGTCAAAATTGCAAAATCCCTGCTGGATAAGGGAGCGGATGTAAATGCAGCTACTAAAGAAGGAATTACCCCTTTGATATTTGCTGCAGGCTTCGGCAGCAAAGACATGGTGAGCACGCTGCTGGCCAGGAACGCTCATGTAAATGCAAAAACCTCGGAAGGTTTAACAGCCCTGATAGTAGCCTCGGAGCAGGGTTACTCAGACGTCGTGCTAATCCTTTTGGCAAATGGCGCTGATACAACTATAAGAACAATAGATGGCCAGACAGCCCTGACGATGGCGGAAAAAAAACACCACTCCGGCATCACCAGGTTGTTTACCCTTAACTATCCCTTAGTAAAGAATCGTGCAGGATTGTAAAGAAACAAGGAAAATTGCCGCAAATGTTGCGCGGCTATCGAATCTGCTGACACGGGACCGGGCAGACCTCCCTCACTCATATCTAAAGGACAATGAGCTGCGGGAGGCATATATCGCTTATTATCTACCTGCGAATATGTATAAGGTGCACCTCCCCCTAAGGGAACTATCCCGTCATCCGGCAGGGGTTCTCAGGAAAGACAGGCTTCGTATCCTTGATCTTGGCTCCGGTCCTGGAACAGCAATCCTTGGCATCATGGACTTCTTTTCCGGATCTTCCGATAAACCTTTCCTTGAGTTTACCGCAGTTGACCCTGTTGAAGAAAACCTGATGGAAGCGTTGCGGCTCTTCCGGTCTTTCAAAGAAGATGCCAGCGCAGATGCCTCGCTAATAACTGCCAAATCAGTAATCGAGAGAACTAAATCTCTTCCGCAAGGACCGTTTGATATTATTATTATGTCTAATGTCCTGAGCGAGGCGGGTCATCCGGCAGCCGGACTTGAAAAAATCCCCCTTACTCCCCCTTTTTCAAAGGGGGAAATAAGACCCTCCCCTTTAGAAAAGGGGGGAAGGGGGGATTTGAATCCGGATTACCGGTTGAACCTGGTGAAGTCCGTGATAAGCGGGCGCCTTGCCACTGACGGAAGCCTTATCATTATAGAACCGGCCCTCCGTGAGACATCACGGGAACTGCTTGAGGTCAGAGACGGCTTGTTGAAAGGCGGGCTTCATATCTACTCACCGTGTCTCATGAATAATCCGTGCCCGGCCCTCACCAATCCCAAAGACTGGTGTCATGAAGATATACCGTGGGATCCACCGGCGGCTATCCGGGAAATAGACAAATTGACCGGCTTGAGAAAAGACTCCCTGAAGTTTTCCTATCTGGTTATCAGAAGGGACGCCCTCTCCATCAGAGACATCGTCAGAGACAACACCTTCAGGGTAGTCAGCGAACCGCTCGTTTCAAAAGGAAAGATCGAGTTTTACCTGTGCAATGCAGGCGGCAGACGGCTTGCAGTAAGACTGGACAGGGATAAAAGCAATTTGAATGAACAATTTTCAACTCTTAAGCGGGGCAATATCATTTCATTCGAGGGTCTGGTTGATGAAGGGAAGAGGCTTCGGCTCGTAAAGGAGACTCTCACCCATCCCTTTTCCGTGAGGGCAGAGGAATGAGTGAGAGAACATTTCATGGCATGAGAAACTACTTCTTTTCTTCCTTCTTTTCTTCTTTCTTCTCTTCTGCCTTGATGGATTTGGCATGTCCCTTGTCAGCATCCACCTCGACCATAGCTCCAACCTTTACATCGCCGGCCTTTTTTGTGGTAGCATCAAAATGGACCTTGTGCTCCTTGCCTTTGGCGTCTTTTATGAAGTAGAATGAGCCCTTATCATCAATCTTTTCCAGCTTACCCTTAACCTCTGCTGCAAAACCAAGGCTGACAAAGGAGAGGACTGCAACTGCCATAACCATACCTTGTAATATGCGTTTCATATATGAATCACCCCCTTTCTGTTTTTTTGTACTCGTTGAAGCCGGATGCCTGAGCCCCGGCCTTTACAATCTGACAACTTTATACTAAAAAGATTAAATGGATATTAATAATAAATTAATTTTTTCTAATCCCAAACCGGAAGGGATACGGTAAACGTACTCCCCTTGCCAACAGTACTTTCTACGGATATGGCACCGTGGTGAGCTTCAACGATCCATTTGCAGAGGCTTAATCCAAGTCCATGTCCCTGGTTTGAGCGGGATTTATCCGCCTGGTAAAACCGTTCGAATATATGCGGAATATCCTCTTCCGGAATGCCACAACCGGTATCCGCCACAGAGACCAATACCCCGCCATCTTTTCTGCAGAGCGAGAGTACGACATCTCCTCCTTCCGGAGTATATATAACGGCATTCTGGACGAGGTTGAGCAATAGTTCTCCAAGGAGGAGTTCGTCTCCCCTGATCAGGAGAGCGCCCTGTGTATCCAATGTCATATGAATTTTTTTCTCCAGGGCAGGAGTCCGGAATTGTTTATAAACGTATCCCAGCAGTTCCGCCAAATCAAGCTCAACCGTATTGAGCGTAATCTCCCCCCGGTCGGCCCTGGAAAGGAATAAAAGCCTTTCCACGATCTTTTCCATACGGAGGATCTCTTCGAGATTGCTTTCGAGGGTCTTTTGGTACTCCTCACTGCTTCGCAATCTCTTCAGGCCCAGCTCCGTCTGTCCCCGTAGAATGGAAAGCGGAATCCTGAGCTCATGAGAGACATTATCGCTGAACTCCGCGATCTGCCGGAAAGATTTCTCAAGCCTTGTAATCATATCGTTAAACGCAGCCGTCAGGTCTCTTATCTCCTGGCTGGTCCCCTCTGACACCTCTATTCTGTGCTGCAGGTCGCCTGAACTTATACGATGAGATGCCCTGATCACAGCATCCAGTGGTTTCAGGGCCCGCTTTGTAAGGAACCACCCCCCTCCGCCAATGAGCACTGTAGTAGCCGGAATAAATAAGAGATTCAGGAACAATAAATTTTCCAGGGTGGTTTGAATATCATGGATGGAGCTCCCGACCTGAATAATATAGACCAGCCTGTTCCCATGGAACACAGGCTTGGTCAATATGCGCATAGAGGTGAGGCCATCCATTACAGAGAGCGTAGTCAGACTTTTTTCATTGTGGAATATCTTCCCCCACATCTCTTCTGTTACCGGAAATCTCTCCTCCTCAGATACAGATGAGCTGAAGATGATCTCTCTGGAGGGATCATATACCTCCACAATAATCCCCTTTAATTCAATATCCGGATACTCCCGTACCATCCTTGCAACAGCTGTCTTGACATCATCTTTTGTAGGAACCTTCCCCGGTATTGAGGAATCAAGGATATCGGCAACTACCTTCAGTGAGTAGTCTTTCTGACTCTCCAGTATACTTTTATATCCGGTGTAACGAATTCCGGCCAGGAAGCTCAGGACTACAATGACTAAGATACTAAACCATATGGCCAGCCTGGTCCGTATGGCCATTATTTCCCTCCCGCAACATATAACCGACACCACGGATGGTCTGAATCAGCTTATGCGGCTCTCCCTTGTCAATCTTATTACGCAGGTAGGTAATGTACACATCAATGACATTCGTCTCTGTATCAAAATCAATGTTCCAGACATGTTCGGATATCATGCTGCGGGTGAGTACCCTGTTTGGATTTCGCATGAAGTACTCGAGCAGTGCATACTCCTTGTTGGTCAGATCTATCCTTCTGCTTCCGCGGTAAACCTCCCGCATCACTGGATTTAACTTCAGGTCATCGATCCTCATGGCTCCAGCCTGTTCCGGTGACCGCCGGCGAAGGAGCGCCCTAATCCTGGCTAAAAATTCTTCAACGGAGAAGGGTTTGGTCAGATAGTCATCACCCCCCAAATCAAGGGCCATGACCTTATCTTTGACGGCATCCCTTGCCGTAAGCACAAGGATCGGTGTTTTACACCCCGTTTTCCTGAGCTTCCTGATGATATTCAGCCCGTCCATTTTGGGGAGCATCAGGTCCAGTATAATCAGGTCATAGTCATGGGTCTCAGCGAACAACAGTCCGTCCTCGCCATTAAATGCCTGGTCCGCTGCATGCTGTTCTTCTTCAATGGCCTGGCACAGAAAATTGGAAACCTTTTTTTCATCCTCAATAATTAATATTCTCATAATCAGAAGTTACCGTAGCAGGATGAGGCTATGCTGTCAAGCGGACGGTTTCGCGCAACAAAAAATAAATCTGTCCCCTTTTCCTGAATTTTACTACAATACGTTTATATGGAACCACTCCTGGAGGCAAAAGACGTATCAAAATACTTTGGTGGTCTTAAGGCATTGGACGGGGCAGTGCTTGATATATTCCCCGGCGAGATCATAAGCCTTATCGGACCTAATGGTGCAGGCAAAACAACGTTTTTCAATTGTATCACCGGCCTGGTATCACCGGACAAGGGCGAAATTATATTTAAAGGTAAAAAGATCAATAACCTGAAGCCCCACGAAATTACCAGGCACGGTATTGCAAGGACTTTTCAAAACCTGCGCCTGTTTGCCGAGATGACAGCCCTTGAGAATGTCATGGTAGGAGGATTCTGCAGGACAAAGGGTAGTTTGGCAGGGGCCATATTCCGTACCAGAAACACGATTGAGGAAGAGCGCCGGCTGTCATCAAAGGCAATGAAACTGCTCGAATTCGTAGGCATTGGAGGCCTGATGGAGAGCTGGGCAAGGGATCTCTCTTACGGCGACAGGAGGAGGCTTGAGATTGCGAGGGCGCTCGGCAGTGAACCATCACTCCTGCTTCTTGACGAGCCTGCGGCAGGACTGAACCCGAGTGAGTCAGGAAAACTCATGGATATCATCAGACAGATACGCGACAGGGGAATTACCATACTCCTTATCGAGCACGATATGACGGTAGTTATGGGTATCTCCGACCGTGTTGCTGTGCTCGATTACGGAGTAAAGATTGCTGAAGGCCTGCCTGCAGAGATACAAAGGAATCCGGCTGTAATTGAGGCTTATCTTGGAAAAGAGGAAAACATAAACTAATGCTCCGCCTTGAAAACGTGCACGCCTCATATGAAGCCATAGAGGTACTAAAGGGCATCTCTCTGGAAGTAAAGAAAGGGGAGATAGTTACTATTATAGGCGCCAACGGCGCAGGCAAGACCACCACACTAATGTCCATTTCAGGAATAAACAGGGTTCTTAAAGGAAATATCACCTTCAATAACCAGGATATTTCAAACCTCCCGCCGCATAAGATCGTAGGGCTCGGTATCTCCCAGGTCCCAGAAGGGAGGAGGATACTGCCTCGCTTTACAGTACGCGAGAATCTGGAGATGGGGGGTTTTTTGTGCCGGGAAAAAAAGGAGTTGAAAGAGAGGATTGACATGATTTACAGTCACTTCCCGATTCTATCGGAACGGAGAAGTCAGTATGGCGGGACGCTGAGCGGCGGTGAGCAGCAGATGCTTGCAATCGGCCGGGCGCTTATGTCAAAACCTGTTCTCCTGCTTCTTGACGAGCCTTCGCTGGGATTAGCGCCAATGGTTGTATCCAGGATCTTTGATATAATCCGTAAAATCAACAGGGAGGGAGTAACCATCCTGCTTGTAGAGCAAAATGCAAGAGCAGCCCTCATGCTCGCCAACAGGGGATACGTGATGGAAACAGGAGCAGTTATCCTTTCCGATGACGCAAAGTCTCTGATATCAGACAAAAAGGTGCGCGAGGCATATTTGGGAGAGTCCGGGGCTTAAGGATTTTTTTCTCTTGACGATAATAATTTATTATGTTAGATTGTTAACGTTTTTATGCATCAGATTTTGCAGTCTTGATGAAATAGTAGATCGGCCATCGGTAACCGCAGGGGTTTGTAGTGGCCTCTGCGGTTTTTTTTATTTCTGTAGAAAAGGAGGTCAGAAGCAATGCCAAGAGGTCGTGTAAAATGGTTCAATGACAAAAAAGGCTACGGTTTCATTGAACAAGAAAATGGCGAAGATGTCTTTGTACATTTCTCAGCCATAACTGAAGAAGGCTTCAAGAGCTTGAGCGAAGGTCAGGAAGTAGAGTTTGAAGTTACGTCCGGTCCTAAGGGTGCCCAGGCCAAGAACGTCACTAAAGTGTAAATCCGTAGAATCAAGTGCCCCGCTTCGGCGGGGCACTATTCTTTAAGCATCCATCAATAACTGCAGAATCAGTCTCGTGCCAACTGCCGTAGGGCCAGCAGGCACATATGCCTTATCTTTGTCACCCCATTCCGTGCTTGCAATATCAAGGTGCACCCATGGATAGTTTTCAACAAATTTACTGAGGAAGATAGCGGCCGTTATAACTCCTCCTTCCCTTCCTCCTGAGTTTTTCATGTCTGCTACAGGTGTCTTTATCTGCTCTGCATACTCATCCCACAAAGGCATCTCCCAGACCCTTTCCCAAACCTTCTCCCCGGCTGCAGTTACACGATCCTTTAACGCCTTGTCATTACCCAGCATTCCTATTGCATGACTCCCCAATGCAACTGCACAGGCTCCGGTAAGCGTCGCTATATCAATTATCCATCTTGGCTTATATCTCGTTGCATAGAAGAGGGCATCGCTCAATGCAAGCCTTCCCTCTGCATCCGTACTGATAATCTCTATGGTCCTCCCGCTCATGGATCTGAGGATATCACCCGGCCGGATTGCGGTTCCGCTCGGCATATTTTCAGTTGCAGGAAGCAATCCCACTATATTGAGAGGGAGTCTTAGCATGGATGCCGCCCTTAGAACTCCTATTGTCGCAGCCCCGCCGGACATATCATATTTCATTTTGCCCATCCCTTCGCTCGGCTTAATAGAGATCCCTCCACTGTCAAATGTGATGGACTTGCCGACAATTACAACAGGCTTTTCTCCCTTTTTACCCCCGTTATACTCCAGAATTATAAACTTAGGCGGCTCTGCACTACCCTGTGATACCCCAAGATATGCACCCATACCAAGCTTCTCTATCTGTGGCCTGGACAAAACCGTACACTTAATTTTTGCAGACCTCGCCATTTTCTTTGCAGATTCAGCAAGTATGCCGGGGGTCATATCATTGGCAGGATAGTTGATGAGGTCGCGGGCCAGATTAACTGAATCCGAGATTATCCGCCCCTTTTCAACACCCTTTTTAACAGCAGTAACGGTCTTTCTGTCTTTCTCAACAAAACGCATCTCTTCTATATTTTTTGTATTGCCGTTTTCCCTGACCTTGTATTTGGTAAACCTGTAAAGCGCCAGGTTAGCTGCCTCAGACACAGCCGTCGCAACGTCCTCTGCTGTCACGCCCTGCGTTGTTTTAATAAACGAAACTGCTGAAACTCCAACTTTCTTTAATCCCATTTCCCTGGCACGCAGAACCCCCCGGCCTGCAGCCTGCCGTATCTGTTCAATCCCTGCCTTTTCAACCTTCCCCAACCCGCACAAAATAAAATATCCGGCCGGCGCCATCTCCCTCGTTTCAAGAACCTCTGTCTGCTCAATCTTGCCTGTAAACGATTTGCGGCTTAATACCCTGTCAACGGTCCCTCCGAGAAGCCTGTTTACCTCTTCAGCAAACGGGCTCATTTCTCCAGTATCTTCATAAATACCAATAAGTATCGCATCCACACGTTCTCTTAAAAGCGAACCTTCTTTTACTGTAAACTTGATCATGATGTCCCAATCCCCCTCAGTCTTTCCTCGTGATAAAGTATGAAAAACCTTCCTCTGACAGTTTCTCTGCCAGATATTCCGCCCGCTTGATATCCTTAGTAGAACCGACACGTACCCTGTAAAACTGTTTATCCTTTGTCCCGAAAGTTTTTATATACACGTCCTGATATCTGCGGTTCAATTTTTCCTTTAGTCTTATGGCATTCTCCTCCAACTCAAAAGAGCCCACCTGTACTGTAAAATCCGTCAGGCTCTCTCCCCATTTCAATACCTTTATCTCAACCCGGGATAATCCCTTTTCTGCCATTCCAATTTCCCGGGCAGCCGAGTACGACAGATCTATGATGCGGCCGTCTACAAAAGGACCCCTGTCATTTATCTTTACTACTACGGACTGGTCATTCTCCAGGTTTGTGATTTTTGCAACCGTGCCAAGGGGCATGAGTTTATGAGCCGCAGTGAGGTCATACATATTGTATATCTCGCCGCTTGACGTAGGCTTGCCGTGAAAATCCTCACCATACCACGACGCTATACCCCTCTCCACATAGCCCGCTGCATAGGGAGACCTGTGGGCAGGCAGGGTACAGGAGGAAACGACAAGTGCAACAATAAAAATAAACAGGTGCGGTATCTTAAACGACCTCTCCATCTTCCCTCTCTGCTAATTTTACAACTCCGGCAACCTTATCATTATCTTCAATATTAATAAGCCTTACCCCCTGGGTATTGCGGCCAATGATGGATATGTCCCTCGTCTTCATCCTTATTATCATACCTGCAGACGTAAGTATCATTATCTCGTCATCTTCAGTCACCTGTATGGCTGAAATGGCCTTGCCGTTTTTCTGGGTGACTTTTATAGTGAGGATCCCCTTGCCGCCGCGCCCCTGCATCCTGTACTCAGACAGATCTGTCCTTTTCCCGTAACCCCGTTCAGTAACCGTCAGAATGGAAGAATTGTCCTGCACTATCTCCATACCTACAACAAAATCGTCTTCATCAAGATCAATCCCCTTGACACCCCTTCCGACCCTCCCTATAGTCCTGATATCTTCCTCGTTGAAGCGGATTGACATGCCATTATGCGTACTCAGCAGAATCTCCTGATTGCCTGACGTAATTCGGACTGACCCTAACTTATCACCTTCATCAAGCAGTATGCCGATTATACCGCCCACCCTTATGCTGCTGTAAACATTGAGCGGGGTCTTTTTAATCACGCCCTTTATGGTTGCCATAACAACATATTCTGTTTCACTGAAGACCTTTACCGGCAACACAGCAGTAACGCGTTCATCCTTGTTTAGCTGAAGCAGGTTTACTATGGCCTTGCCTTTTGCAAGCCTGCCTGCCTCCGGTATCTGGTGCACCTTCATGCTGTAAACCTTACCGCTGTCTGTAAAGAAGAGCAGGTAGTCGTGCGTGGACGCAACAAAGAGGTGCTCAACAAAGTCCTCCTCCTTTGTCTCCATCCCTATCTTACCCTTTCCTCCCCGTTTCTGGCTCCTGTATGTCGTTACCGGATTCCTCTTTATGTATCCGGTGTGGGAAATCGTTATTACCATATCTTCTTCAACGATAAGGTCTTCTATATCAATCTCTTTTGTCTCAGGGACTATCTCTGTCCTCCGGGAGTCTGAGTATGCCTCCTTAATTTGTGTCAACTCATCCATTATTATCTTCATCACAAGGGCATCGCTGGAAAGTACGGAATTCAGATATGCAATCAGCTCAATGAGCTGTCTGTATTCTTCCTCAAGCTTTTCACGTTCAAGGCCTGTAAGCCTCTGCAACCTCATATCGAGTATGGCCTGGGCCTGAATGGCTGAAAGGGTAAACCTGGCAATCAGTGCACCCTTTGCCTCCTCAGGAGTCCTTGACCTCTTTATCAGGTTTATTATCTCATCAAGGTTAGCCAGCGCTATTTTGAGGCCCTCCAAAATGTGGGCCCTCTCTTCTGCCTTCTTCAGCTCATACTGGCTCCTCCGGACTACCACCTCACGCCGGTGTTCTATAAAATAACCGAGCATGTCCTTCAGATTCAGGATTCTTGGCTGATTATTAACAAGGGCCAGCATTATGATGCCGAAACTGCTCTGCATCTGGGTATGTTTATACAAGTGATTAAGGATTATCGCAGCCTGCTCCCCTCGTTTTACTTCAACGACGATACGCATCCCATCGCGGTCTGATTCATCCCTGACCTCAGAAATCCCCTCAATTTTCTTATCTCTCACAAGTCCTGCGATCGCTTCTATAAGCTTTGCCTTGTTTACCTGATAGGGGATCTCGGTAATAATAATGCTCTCCCTGTCTGTCCTTTGATTGGTCTCTATGAGCGCCCGCGCCCTCATCTGAACGATTCCCCGGCCAGTCCTGTAAGCCTCCCGGATCCCGGTGAGACCATGAATAAAACCTGCAGTGGGAAAGTCAGGGCCCTTAATGATGCCAGTCAGCTGGTCCACAGTTACATCCGGGTTTTCAATATACATAATCAGACCGTCCACAATCTCGCCAAGATTATGGGGTGGGATGTTCGTGGCCATACCGACAGCAATTCCCGCTGCACCGTTTATAAGCAGGTTAGGTATCTTTGCAGGGAGGACAAGCGGTTCTTCCATTGAGCCGTCATAATTCGGGATGAAGTCTACGGTCTCCTTGTCAATGTCAGCCAGCATCTCACTGGTAATCCTGGACATCCTGATCTCGGTATAACGCATCGCTGCAGGCGGGTCTCCGTCAACAGAGCCAAAGTTTCCCTGTCCGTCAATCAGCGTGTATCTCATCGAGAAGTCCTGGGCAAGCCTCACAGCGGTATCGTAAACAGCGACATCACCATGCGGGTGATATTTACCAATAACATCGCCGACGATCCTCGCCGACTTCTTATACGGCCTGTTCCATACAACGCCCATCTCATGCATGGCAAACAGGACACGCCTGTGAACGGGCTTCAGGCCATCTCTTATATCAGGCAGGGCCCTTCCTACGATAACACTCATGGCATAGTCAAGATACGAAGACCTCATCTCATCTTCGATACTTACCGGCACCCTTCTTTCGCCACCTATAGCCAATTCATGCCCTCCATGCGTTCACTCGAAAATCTCCGTTCAATTCCCCCTATCCCCCTTTACTAAAGGGGGGGAACGAATTTCCCCCTTTGGAAAAGGGGGACTAAGGGGGATTTCTCATCTGCCTTTGTGAGCCCCCATTCTATACATCGAGGTTCTTTACCTCCCGTGCATTATCCTCAATAAACTTCCTTCGGGGCTCAACCTGATCACCCATCAGGATCGTAAATATCTCATCAGCCATTACGCTGTCATCCAGTGAAACCTGGAGCAGTGTCCTTGTCTCCGGGTTCATCGTTGTCTCCCACAACTGCTCAGGGTTCATCTCCCCCAGCCCTTTGTACCTCTGGATATTCAATCCCTTCTTGCTAAGATCCATCACAAAAGAAAGCAATGACGACGATGAGTCGAGCGTATGTTCTTTTTCATCTGTGCGCACCCTGTAAGGCGCAGTGCCAAGTCCGGACTTCCCCGGTGAGAGCGCCTTTAACTCCCTGAATTCAGGAGATGAGATAAAATCTTCATCAATCATCATCTTTTGATGCACTCCGGCCTTCCTGATTTCAATAGCGAGCTTATATGATATGTGCTCCTCATCACCAAGTATCTCGATATTCAGAGAATCACCCGGCCGGCGCGATGTAAACCGTTCCCTGATCTTTTCAATAATCCCTTCCACTATATTCCGGTCCTTCAAGGATTCCCTGTCTATGTCTGACTGTGTAAGGGTGCTCATTACATCAGGGTCATTCTGTTTTTTGGAAATCTGATCAATAAGACTCCTGTAGGTAACAAGTTTGATCAGTAACTTTTCAAGCCTTTCTCCTTTAATCCAGGTGTTCTTATCTTTGTCCAGAAGTTCTATCTCTTCAGAGGCCGTTTTTATGAGAAAACTGTTCAGGCCCGCTTCATCCTTGATATACTGCTCCGACTTCTGTCTCGATACCTTAAACAGCGGCGGCTGGGCTATGTATATGTATTTGTTTTCTATTAACTGAGGCATCTGCCTGTAGAAAAAGGTCAGAATAAGAGTACGTATGTGAGCGCCATCCACGTCGGCATCTGTCATAATTATTACCTTGCGGTATCTTGCCCTCGAGAGATCAAAGTCCTCAGTCCCGATGCCTGTACCGAGTGCAGTTATAATAGTCCTTATCTCTTCACTTGAGAGTATCTTGTCAAAACGCGCCTTCTCAACATTCAATATCTTTCCGCGGAGCGGTAATATCGCCTGATTGCGCCTGTCCCTCCCCTGCTTGGCAGAGCCTCCGGCCGAGTCTCCCTCAACAAGGAATAATTCACAGAAGGCAGGGTCCTTTTCAGAGCAGTCCGCAAGCTTGCCCGGCAGGTTGCCGCCGTCCATTGCATTTTTTCGTCTTATCAGCTCCTTGGCCTTCCTTGCCGCCTCCCTTGCCCGCGCCGCATTCAGCGCCTTATCAACTATCTTCCGTGCTATAGAGGGATTTTCTTCAAAGAACGTCCCAAGCTGATCATTGACAACGGCCTCAACCAAACCCTTTACCTCACTGTTGCCAAGTTTGGTTTTGGTCTGTCCTTCAAACTGGGGGTTGGGAAGTTTAATGCTTACGACCGCTGTCAACCCCTCTCTTATATCATCACCGAGTAAAGTCTCACCCTTGAGCATATTATTGGCAGTTGCATAGTTGTTTATGGTCCGGGTAAGAGCTGCCTTGAAACCTATAAGATGGGTGCCTCCTTCTTTTGTATTGATGTTGTTGGCGAAGGAGAAAAGGTTTTCAGAATAACTGTCATTATACTGTATGGCAGCCTCAAGTATGACACCGTTTTTTTCAGCATTTATATATACAGGGTTATGAATGGCATTTTTGTTCTCATTTAAATGATCCACGAACTGGACAATCCCGCCCTTATATTTGTATATTCCCGACTTGCGCGTGCGTTCATCAGTAATGGATATTTCAAGCCCTTTGTTTAGGAAGGCGAGTTCCCTCAATCTGTGGGCAAGGGTATCAAAGCTGTACTCTGTATTTTCAAAAATCTCTGCATCAGGTTTAAAGGTAATCTTGGTGCCGCATTTCTTTGTCTTTCCCACAATGTTCAGGGTGGTAACGGGATTTCCCCGTTCATACTTCTGCTGATAAACTGAGCCGTCTCTCTTGATTTCCAGCTCAAGCCACTCTGACAGTGCATTTACAACCGAAACACCTACTCCATGCAGGCCGCCGGATACCTTATATGTTGCATTATCAAATTTTCCCCCTGCATGCAGGACAGTCAGCGCAACCTCAGCAGCAGGCTTGTTCTGTGTGGGATGCATGTCAACCGGTATGCCTCTTCCATTATCAATCACTGTAACACTGTTATCAATATGAATTATAACCTCAATGTTATCGCCATATCCGGCCATTGACTCATCAACACTGTTGTCAACAACCTCATATACCAGGTGATGAAGGCCTTCGATACCGGTATTGCCGATATACATGGCCGGCCGTTTTCTGACAGCCTCAAGTCCTTCCAGTACCTTTATATTTTCCGCTGTATATTGCTCTTCCATATTACCTCGCTCCGGCCGCCTATTCCGTATCCTGCACTCTCATCGGCATAACTATACAGGTATGGCCGGGATCCTTCTCCTGCCTGATAATGCAGGGGGTCAGGCTTGTCTGTGTCTCAATTATTACATCCTCATCATTCATGGAATCAAGGGCATCAAGTACATACTGATAGTTGAGGCTGACTGTAAGCCCCTTGCCCTCATACTTGATCTCTATATCCTCTGCCGCCTCTCCGATTTCCGGATCCCTGGCCCTTAATATTGCCTTATCCGGGGTAAACTCTATCAACAATGCCTTTGTCTTTTCACGGGACATCACTGATATACGCTTTATTACATGCATAAACATCTGCCTGTTAATTCTGATGACCTGATCCCCCCCTTTAGGTATTACCTGCCTGTAGTTCGGATAGTTCCCATCAATAAGACGTGACATTATGAATATGTCTTCCCCTTTCAGTGACAGCTCCTTTTCCCCCAGGCCTATTTTTACCTTTTCGTTGACATCAAGGAATCTGCGCATCTCGTGCAATGTCTTCTTTGGGATAATCGTGTGGGTCTTTGCAGTGGTTGTCTGGACAGGCATCCTGGATGTCCCCTGTTGACCCTCCAATTGTCTTTCACAAACAGCAAGCCTGTGGCCGTCTGTCCCTACCATGCGAAGGGTTGTCTTATTTTCATCCTCTTCGGCAACTTCCAGCAGGGCGCCGTTTAACACATGCCTTGCATCAGCATCTGCAACGGCAAAGAGGGTCTTTCTAATCATATCCCCCAATACCCTGGATTCAATCTCTATCATCCTGTCTTCCGTCAATTGCGGAAGTGATGGAAAATCTTCTTTACTGAACCCGGCAATCTTAAAAAGGCTTTTACCTGCCCTTATGGTTAAAAGCTTCCCGTCTTCAACAGATATATCAATATTTCCATCCGGAAGCTCCCTCACTATATCATAGAGTTTCCTGCCTGAAACCACAATTGCCCCCTCTCCATGGATCTGTGCAGGATAAGAACCCCTCATGCCTATTTCAAGGTCCGTGGCTACTATATCAAGTGTAGAATGTTTTGACTCAGAGGCTGATACCTTTCCATCAAGCAGCACATTCGACAGTATCGGCACTGTGCTCCTCCTGTCAATTATGCCCTGAACCCTCTGCAAACCCAGCAATAAAACACCTTTTTCAATTTGAAGTTTCATATTATCACCTTCCTTTTCTTTTACTCTTTGATCTTTTTTATCAAATCATCTATCAGATAAACCATATTGGGGTCATTTGCCTTTAGCTTTTCTATCATGTTACATGCATAAATTACCGTTGAATGGTCCTTTCCACCAAAGAGCCGTCCTATCTCAGGAAAAGACATCTTAAGGAGCTCCCGGCATAAAAACATGGCAATTTGCCGCGGAACAACGAGGGTCTTTGTCCGCTTCTTTGATTTAAGGTCAACCATCTTTATGTTAAAGTGGGCTGTTATCACCTTCTGTATTTTATCAACCGTTATTTTCTCTTCCCGCTCCCTGATAATATCTTTAAATATACGTTTTGCAAGTTCAAGAGAAAGCTCCTGACCTGTCAGCGATGAGAAGGCACCAAGCCGTATCAGGGCCCCCTCCAGTTCTCTGACATTTGTCCTTATGTTCTCAGCAAGAAACATTGCAACATCGTCCGGGAAAATAACGTGTGGAAATTCACCGGCTGCCTTCTTTTTAAGTATTGCAATCCTTGTCTCTATGTCCGGAGGCTGTATGTCCGCCAGCAGTCCCCACTCAAACCTCGAACGGAGCCGTTCATCTATATGTTGAATATCCTTTGGAAAGCGGTCGCTTGTAATAACAATCTGTTTTCGCGCCTCGTAAAGGGCATTAAATGTATAAAAGAACTCTTCAACGGTCCTGTCTTTTCCGGCAATAAACTGAATATCATCCATAAGAAGCACATCTATGTTGTTTCTGTACTTATTTCTCAGGTCTATGGTCTTATTGTTTAAAATAGCCTGAATCACCTCATTGGTAAATTGCTCGGAGGAAACATACAGTATTCTGCAGGAAGGTTTAGCTGCCATAATATGGTTTCCTATGGCATTAAGAAGATGCGTCTTTCCCAGCCCAACACCGCTGTAAATAAACAGAGGATTATATCCTGAACCCGGCGCCTCTGCTACTGCCCTTGTTGCAGCATGTGCAAACTGATTGCTCGGACCAATTACAAAAGAATCAAACGTATACTTTGGATTTAATTTTTCATCCTTCTTCTTTCTTAATCCGGTTGCTGGAGATGACTCTGCTGCTGAATCCTTAAGGTCTTCGCAGACCACAAAATCAATGTCTATTTCCTTTCCGGCAACCTTTTTTACAGTGTTTTTAATAACATCCATAAAATGATCCCTTAACCAGTTGCCAAGGAACACACTTGGAACTCCAATCTCCATAAAATTTTCCTTTAGTGAGTAGAGCCTGGTAGTGCGGAACCAGTTGTCAAAACTCTGTCTTGTAATTACATTTTCAATTTCTGAAAGACTAATTTCCCAGATATCCATTTAAACATTCCACAAACAATTTACAAACATAGTTATCAACAGGTGTTAATAACCCTGTTAATTACTTACATTACAAAGAGTTGAATATATATGAACATGCAGCTTAAATATACTTATTGGTACTGAATGAGGGACTTTTTACTATAACAGACTATTTATATAAAGGCAATGTCATAATACTTAAAAATGTCCCCGGTTATAAACAACTTCATCAACTGAATTACCCTTATTATTCAATTAATTATAAATCTATCCACAAACTAACAGCTATTAATACTACTACTATATTTTAAATATATATATTTATATAAGAAGAAGATTTCAGGTTATATAACCATTCCTTATAAGAGCTTTCACTCTTTTCCTGAAAGACAGATTCCATTATGTTATCTCTAACCTCATTAATGGATCTAAAACCCGTCTTTTTCACCTCAATCAACTTTATAATATAAAAACCCGCTGAAGTTCTGATTACATCACTTACCTCACCCTCTTTTAGACTAAATGCAGGCTTTTCAAGTTCAGGCATTAAATCACCCTTTTTTATAAAACCGAGGTCGCTTACAAAGTTAATATCCCTTGAATCAGAATATCTCCTCTTTAGATCAGAGATGGATATGTTATTATTAAGATATTCACGAATGTTATTTATCTTTTTTAAAGCCCTCTGTAATTCATCCTCTGAGTCCGGATCCTTCAATGGAACATTTACATAGCCAATCCTTATATTCTCAGGGAGTTTGAAATCAGACATATGAGATTGGTAATATGCCTCGATTTCCTTATCGCTGACCGAGATTTTTGATTTTACCTCCCTGTTTACAACCTTCAGAATGATTATCTGCTCCATAATTTCTCTTTTATAATCTTCTACAGAGATGCCTTCTCTGATCAGGGCATCTTTCATCTCTTCGTCTGAGTTAAACTTGTTCATCTTTTTTATGTCATTCAGCGCCTCATCCACTTCTGAGCTATTAGCGGATATGCCCTTTTTCTTTGCGGTCTGGAGCTGTAATTTTTTTTCAATTAAGAATGACAGGGTTTTTGAAGGAAAGACCTTTGTATCTGCTGTCCTTAATTCGCCTGAAGTAATAACATCATCGTTGACTACAGCAATGATCCTTTCTTCATCAGCCGATGCATTACAAAAAGGGGTAATAAGCAGTGATAATATAATGAATAAAAGTCCAATAATTTTCATGATTATTTTAAAAGATCTTCCTTTATTGTGATGCTTGCCTTTGATTTAAGGCCTGCCACAAGATTATCAAACTTTTCCTTCTTCTTTTTCTTTAACAGATTCTGCTCCAACTCTGTCTTTGCATCAGCAAAACTCTTCTCTTTTCCTGTCCTTCTGTCAGTTATCTTTATTATATGATAACCAAAACGGCTTTCAACAATATCGCTTATTTCACCTTTTTTTAATTTAAATGCAGCAGTCTCAAATTCTGGCACCATAACCCCTGAATGGAAGTAACCAAGGTCTCCACCCATTGCCTTACTGCCTGTATCTATAGAAGAGGATTTTGCGAGATCCTCGAACTTTGCGCCTGCCCTGAGCTTTTTTAGAATGCCTTCTGCCTCCTCTTTGGTCTTCAGGAGGATGTGGCTTGCCCTGACCTCAACCGGTGCCTTTGCCTCTTCAGGGTGTTCATCATAATATTTTTTTAATTCTTCATCCGATATTTTCATGTCTTCCTCAAGTTCTTTCTTAAAGAACTTTTCTACCAGTATTCTCTTCTTCATTTCTTCAAGCATATCTGCAGTTTCTTTTTCCTTATCCAGACCTTTATGTATGGCCTCCTGATACAATAATTCTCTGACAATCAGGTTATCAAGAAAACCTTTCTTAGTTTCAAGGTCAAGGTTACCTCCATGGGCCACAGTTGGATACTCCTTAAGTCTTTCATTAAAATCAGAAAGAGTTATTTCAGTATTGTTAATCTTTGCCAATATCTGCCCGCTGTCAGCGCCTTTAACAGCTTCCTTCTGCTTGCAGGATATGGAGGAAAAGGACACTACGGATACCATTGCTGCGGTTAAAATAATAAGTCTTTTATTCATCATATCTCCTTTGTGTTAAAATAAATGTAATATTTAAACATACCCCCCTACAACTTTCAAGCAGTTTATTATCTCAGAAAACAACCTTGACGGTTCCCTGTCTTTGAGCAAGAGGAGGAATTTATATTCTGATAAAAAGCGGATGTTTTTAGAATAAATCCTGATAATTTTCTGAAAAAGATCACTGCTTTTCTCTGTAACCTGAGGGTCAACAGTAAAGACAACCCCGCCGTCTCCGTCTTCAATTTTTGATATCCGGGACAAACATGCAAGGAGTTTAACCTCTATAATTTTTAACAGATTTTCCACCTGCAATGGTATTTGGCCGTAGCGGTCTGCCATCTCTTCCTTTATTGAGGATATCTGGGAATCTTCTCTGATGGATGAAAGCCTCTTGTATATAGAGAGTCTCTGGGATGAATCACTTATATATTCCTCCGGGATGTAGGAGGCGATTCCAAGGTTTATTGTCGGGACAAAATCCTCTTCTACTTTTTCACCACGGAATTGTTTGACCGCCCGGTCAAGCATCTGGGTATAAAGCTCAAAACCGACAGACGCAATGTGTCCTGACTGCCTGTGTCCCAGGAGGTTGCCGGCCCCGCGTATCTCGAGGTCCTTGTTTGCAAGCCGGAAGCCGGCCCCGAGGCCAGTCAATTCCTGTATAGCCTTTATCCTTTTCTTTGCATCTGTTGTCAGCACATCATCTGCAGGGACGATCAGGTATGCATATGCCTGGTGACCTGATCTGCCTACGCGCCCCCTTAACTGGTACAGGTCTGCAAGCCCGAACATATCTGCCCGATTGATAATTATGGTATTTGCCTCAGGTATATCAAGGCCTGACTCTACAATCGCCGTGCAGACAAGGAGGTTATAATCACCGTTTATAAATTTGAGCATGACATCTTCAAGGAGGCGTTCCCTCATCTGTCCGTGCGCAACCCCAATGCGTGCCTCAGGAATCAGCTCCTGCAGCACATTTGCAATCCCTGCAATAGTTTCCACCCTGTTGTGAACAAAATATACCCTTCCGCCCCTGTCAAATTCACGAAGGATTGCAGTACGGATAATCTTTTTGTCGAACGGGATTATAATGCTGTGTATTGCAATCCGGTCTTCCGGCGGAGTCTCTATTACACTTAAATCACGTATGCCAAGTAGGGCCATCTGAAGGGTCCGGGGAATTGGTGTCGCGGAGAGAGACAGGACATCAACACTCTTTCGCAACTGCTTTATACGCTCTTTCTGCGATACGCCGAAACGCTGTTCCTCATCCACAATAAATATTCCGGCGTTTCTGAATTTAATATCCTTCTGCAACAGGCCGTGCGTGCCAATGACAATGTCTATTGTGCCTTCTGCCAGCCCCCTGATAATCTCCTTCTGCTCCTTATGAGACCTGAAGCGGCTGAGCATCTCCACCCGTACCGGAAAAGACGCAAAGCGCCGTGCAAATGTCTGATAATGCTGCTGGGCCAGAAGGGTAGTAGGGACAAGTATTGCGGCCTGTTTGCCCTCGATGACCACCTTGCAGGCTGCCCTGAGGGCAACCTCCGTCTTCCCGTATCCGACATCTCCGCAGATGAGCCTGTCCATGGGTTTTTGTGTCCCGAGGTCTCTCATTACATCTTCTATGGCAGTAAGCTGGTCCGGTGTTTCTTCAAACTCAAAGGAAGACTCAAACTCTTTCATGAGGTGGTTTTCCGGCAGATAAGGTGTTCTTTCCACGACCATGCGTGTAGCATAAAGTTCGACCAGTTCCCCGGCAATCTCTTCAATCGCCTTTTCCACCCTTTTTTTGGTCTTTTCCCACTGTGACCCCTGGAGCTTGTCAATGTGAGGCGCGTGCCCCTCTGCACTGGCATATTTCTGGACGAGGTCCATCTTGTTTACCGGCACATAAACATAATCACTGCCTGAATATCTTATACAGAGAAAATCACCCTCCCCGCCGCTCAGTGTTTTTCTTACAAGTCCCTCATACTGTCCTATGCCGTGCTGGAGGTGGACCACATAGTCCCCTTCCCGGAGGTCCTGAAATGAAGTCAGAAAGGGTCGGGACTTCTGTTTCGCAGGGGGCCGCCGCCTGCCCTTTTTCCCGAAGATCTCATCTTCAGTTATAAAGAGCAGGGATGCCGCCGGATAAAAAAAGCCTGAAGAAAGATGACCGGATATTATACTAACAGGAAGGTGACCAATATCCGGCGTAGTGTGGGGGGGTATCCCCCGCCTTACGGTTTCCTGTTTTTTACCGGGCATTTCCCTGCCGAACATAAGGCCGGCCGTAAATGCCGGCGCTACGTCTTCGATTTTCTTCATTGTCGCCGGAACGTCATACTCCATAAGTATATCCCTGAACCGCTCTGCCTGTCCTGTAGTTGGTGAAACAACAACAATCAGATTCTCCTTCCTTAATATATCCAGCCTCTCTGATGTTTCCTTCAAAGGAGAAGGGGAGAGCAGGGATGATACCGAATTAATGGAATACGAAATAGTGCCTTCTATCGGAATTGCCTCAATATTTATCCTGTTTTTAAACAATTCCCGGAAATCCGTTATCTCATTCCATGGAAAATATAATTTCCCTGGTTCTTCTGCACGGCGTCCCTGAAGGAGGGCATCTTTGTACGTCTCCAGGATCTGGGACCAATATTCACCGGCATTTTTTTTAATCTCTGCTGCCTCGTCAAATACAACAATATCTTCATCAGAAAGATATTCGAACAGCGAACCAGCGTTTACACCCTCACAAGGTTCTTTTGCAGGCATGATTACAGCAGAATCAACCTGGGCTACAGACCGCTGGTTCTCAGGGTCAAAACGCCTCAGTGACTCTATAGTATCCCCGAAAAACTCAATCCTTAGAGGACCATCTTCACCCGGCGAATACACGTCTATAATCCCGCCCCGGAGGGCAAACGTCCCGCCTTTAATGACAAGGTCTGACGGTTCATATCCGATTTCAACGAGGTGAGCTGCAAATGCCTCTTTGTCCAGATCTGTTCCCGGCCTGATATGCCGCATCATGTCTTTCAGTGTGCCGGGTCTGATGACCTGCTGAATCATGGAATGGGCAGGACAGACAAAAATACCGCGCCTGCCTGACAGCAATGCAAGATAGGCGGACATCCTTGTATCCGTTATATCCGGGTGGGGAAGGATAGTGTCGTATGGAAGTATTTCCCAGTAAGGAAATGAGAAAATAGGGGGGGATGATGGGTAAAATTGCGAAAATAAACGCAAGTCTGTCTGAAGCGTTTCCGTTGTTTCGCTGTCAGGAGTTACTACGAATATGGAATGATTAGTCCTCGCAAAGAGTTCCGCAAGGTAAAGGGCCTTTGATGAACCCCACAGGCCGCTGATTTTAGAGATATGTTCACTCAACTAAACTTATTTACACCCTGTATTTTCTGATTATATTCTCGATAATATTTGTTGACGACGCCCCTTCAATAAACGGTATGGTGCATACCTTTCCGCCGTAAGATTCGACTATATCCCTTCCTATGATTTGATCAATGCCCCAGTCACCACCCTTGACCAGGACATCAGGTTTGACTGCCGCAATAGTATTATAAGGGTCAGGCTCATTGAAAATAACGACAAAGTCCACACAGCGGAGCGCCAAAAGCACCTCTGCACGCTCCTCCTGCGGTACAATAGGGCGATTCTGTCCCTTTATTATTTTTACCGACTCATCACTGTTTAAACCGACAATAAGCACATCCCCGAGATTTCTGGCCTCTTTCAGATACCGGACATGACCGACATGGATGATGTCAAAACATCCGTTAGTAAAAACGATGCTCTTTCCGGTCTGCTTCAAAGTGTTAACAGATTTAGATAAGGTTGATATATCAGTGGCCATCAATTCATACCGGTTTCTTATCCGAACAATGCATCTTCCACAACCTGGCAAATCACATGCCCTAAGGTAATGTGGACCTCCTGTATGCGCGGAGTGGATTGGGATGGGACGACAAAGGCATAATCAGCAAGAGAGGCAAGCCTGCCTCCGCCTCCGCCTGTCAGGCCAATTGTGGTAATCCCCAAATTCTTTGCAGCCTCAACAGCTGCCACTACATTTGGAGAGTTGCCGCTCGTACTGATCGCAATAACTATATCACCCTTCCTTGAAAGCGCCTCTACCTGACGGCTGAATACAAGGTCATATCCGTAATCGTTGCCGATGCTGGTTATGACTGCCATATCAGTATTAAGGGCGATTGCAGGGAGCGGAGGCCTGTCCTTTTGAAACCTGTTTACAAACTCACCGGCTATATGTGAGGCGTCAGATGAACTTCCGCCATTGCCCATCAGGAGGAGCTTGTTTCCATTCCTGAACGCAGAAATTATCAGCTCAGAAACCTCTCCTATGAGTTGAGAATACTGTGATATAAACAGTTCCTTTGTCCTGATGCTATCCGCGAATAGATTTCTTATTTTGTCATCCATCTTCACTCGAAAATACTCCTAAGTACCCGTTATTCCCACGGAACCTGCCCCCGCAGGATTTTTCACCCGTCATTCCCACGCAAGTGGGAATCCAGAACCAGGCCCTGGTTCTGGATTCCCGCTTTCGCGGGAATGACGTTTTTACGATACCTTGTGAGCGCAATCTCATGACGGTTCACCTGCAAATGCTCCTAAGTACCCGTTATTCCCACAGAACCTGCCCCCGCAGGATTTTTCACCCGTCATTCCCACGCAAGTGGGAATCCAGAACCAGGCCCCGGTCTGGATTCCCGCTTTCGCGGGAATGACGTTTTTACGATACCTTGTGAGCGCAGTCTCATGACGGTTCATCTGAAAATCCCCGTTCAAATCCCCCCTATCCCCCCTTTAGTAAGGGGAGAACTAATTTCCCCCTTTGAAAAAGGGGGACTAAGGGGGATTTTCATGGTGATTTTATTCCTGCTTCCTCGGTTTTTTCTCCGCCCGTCTTATTTTGTATTCATGTTCATGTTTCATCATATCCTTAAACTTTTTTATTTCCCTAAGCAGTCCATCAAATGCCAGATTCATGGCATTAAAGGCATCGAATCCCTTGTCCTTTGCTCGCAGTTTTTTCCTTGGAACGGAAAGGGTCAGAGATGTATAGTATTCCTCCCTCCGTGCATGTTTTTCAAAAGTGACCTCAAGGCTTACCGTATCATCATCAAATGTCGGAAGAAGTTCCTCCACCTTGCTTATCTTTTTTTCAAGCATTGCCTCCACCTGCGGCATAGGCTCGAGGTTTTTGTAGAATACTTTGCTAATCATATCTTAATCCTCCTGTTCTTTGGTTGTTTCTTCAAATCCGTCAAGGAATAACTCTATTATCCGGTCCCTTATGGTTGATTCACGTTTGTCGCCAAAATGTCTGAAAAAGTTCCTGAGCGGGACTACAGCCTTGGCCATATGGCTATGCCCGCCGGCGCTGCCGAACTGGCTGAAGGCGTTTTTGACAATTACGCCTGCACTCCTGACATACCCTACGTTTCTGACAGATATTATCAGATTCCCCCTGAATATTCCAGAGACAACTGACCACTCTACCCCCTCTATCTGCAGGGAGAAGTCTGCAAAGTGGGGTATCACGTCCTCCCGCCTTACCTTGCCAAGATGTGAAAACAGGATATTTTTTACAATCCTCCTTTTCTTGAGCGCATTACTGAAGGAATCAATATCTTCAGGATGTACCTCAGGGCGCTCTATTCTCCTCAGGATGTTTGCATTTGCAAGGGTATACAGATAAGAGAAGGCCTCGATATCAGCCGGGTCAACACCCCTTCCAAGCAGGAGGGTATCGCTCTTAATTCCATACAGCAGGGCAGTCGCGAGCCGCTGGGATATATTGAATTCAACAGCCCTTAGATATTCAGTAAGGATAGAGGAGGTTGCCCCATAATTGGCTTTTATGTCTTTAATTTTTGCCTGATAACCCGGTTTTTCCGGGTGATGGTCTATTACAACATCTGCCATGATGATGCACTGATTATTATTTGTAAACAGATGGGGAGGCTGAACATCGAGCAGGCAGAGGCTGTCATATTTCCTGATCACGTCAGGCGTGATCTTCTCAACCTCTATATCCAGCAGCCTGATCATTGCAAGATTCTCAGGTCTTGTTACCTCTCCAAATGATGCAATATGCGCTGTAGACCTGTTTCGCCCTATCAGGTGCCGGAAGGCAAGGGCGCTGGCTATTGCATCAGGATCCGGATCTGACTGTATAAGGAGGAGAATCCTGTCTTTATCAGTAAATAACTCCCTTATCCGCTGGACATGTTTTTTTTTAAATGCCTCTTCTATCTTCGGCTGACAAAGTTCTGTGAAAATCGAAGATGGTTTTACAATCTTTGCACTGAGCTGTTCCGGCAAGTCCACCTCTTTTTCTTCTATTATTATAGTGGGCTGGTAGGGGTGATACTTTGCAACCAACTTCAAGATAGCTGATAAAAAAGACCTGTTCTTTACCGAGATGATAAGGCAGCTATCCGGTTTTAACTGCAGGTTTCTAAAGAACCTGTCCCGGTCTGTATCAAAAGCAGACACCTCTGCAGATACTCCCTGACCATGGAGTCTTTCGTATAATGCGGGGGTATTTACAATGAAATGTACGGTATCCCTTCTGGTAGAAAGGGTCTTAAGGAGCATTAAGAAATACGGGAGTTCGTCCTGACAGAGGATAATGTAATCCATTATTTTCCTGACTTATGAAGCCTGAGGGCCTTTTTATTGAATTGCAGGGCCTTGTTGTATTCCCCACACTTGATATAAATATTCCCTATTCCGAGGTAGGCCAGCTCCATGGATAATCTGTCGCCGAGTTTCATATGTATGTTAAGTGCCCTGGTAAGAAACTGAAGCCCGCGCTTATAATTTCCCTTACTGCTGTAGACCGACCCTATCCGGGCATAAGCATTTCCAATGCCGGGTTTATTGTCCATCTCGTTATAAATGTCCACTGACCGGAAGAGAAAATCAAGCGCCTTGTCATATTCGCCCCTGCTGCTGTAAATATTGCCAAGGCTTACCTGAATATTAGCCAGCGCCGACTGCTCACCGCTCTTATTGCCTATTTCCTTGAAGATGTCAAGCGCCATCTCCTGGTGTTTAAGTGCAGACTCAAAGTCTCCCTTACTGCTGTAAATATTTCCGATATTGGCATAAACAGTTCCCACACCCAGCTTATTGCCGAGATTTTGATGGATCCGGCGGGCCTTGTGATGAAAATCGAGGGCCTTTTCATAGTCCCCCTGATGACAGTATGTATTTCCTATATTGGTGTATACGCTCCCGACTCCAACAAGATTGTTGAGCTCCTCATGAATTTTCAGGGCCTTATTATAATAATCGAGCGCCCGTGGATAGATCCCCTTGTGGCTGTATATATTTGCAATGTTGGAATAGTCGCTTCCTTCCCCCAGCCGGTTTGCCAACTGCCTGTGGATAGTCAGGGCCTTTTTATAATAACTAAGCGCCTTGTCATACTTCCCCATTTCGGCATAGATAGTCCCGAGGTTGGCGTGGTCATTGGCCTCGCCGAGCCTGTGGCCCAGATGGGCATGTATCTTTAAGGCCTTCTCATAGTAGCGAACGGCATTATTTTGGTCTCCCTGAATGTTGTAGATATTCCCGATGTTTGTATAATCATTTCCTTCCCAGATACGGTTTTGCAGGCGGCGGTGAATTGCAAGGGCGCGCTTATGATGTTCGAGGGCGTTTGAGTAATCACCCCTTTTGCTCAGGACATTTCCGATATTGGCATAGATATTTCCCTCACCGAGCCTGTACTCTACAGCTTTGTATATCTCAAGGGCCTTTTCATAATAAGTCATGGCCTTCTTGTAATCTCCCTGGAATTTGTAGAGTATCCCAAAGCTGCTGTAGTCGTGACCTATTTCAAGTGTCCTGCCCAGCGACTTGTGGATAGTCAGGGCCTTTTTAAAATAAGTGCCAGCCTCCCCTGTCTTTCCCTGAATAGCCATTATGGTGCCTATATTGTTGTAAGCCCCCCCTTCTTCCACCTTGTCACCGCTCTTCTTAAACATAGCGAGGGCCTCTTCAAAGCACCGGATAGCCTCAGCATACTTGCCTTTTTTGGAATGAATGGCGCCGATCCGCCTCAATGACTTGCCATGTCCGTTATTATATCCGGAGGTTATGGCATCCTGCAGGGCATGTTTATAGAATTCGATGGCTGCGGAATATTCACTCTGTGAATCAGCAATCTTTCCATACAGGAGGGCTATCTCTGAATGGACGTCCTTTTTCCCGGGATTCAGGGATGATACCCTGTCGAGATGAGAGGATGCCTTCTTGTATTCCCCCCTGTCTATTGCAGATTCTATAAGGACCAACTGCCGTTCTAAGGAACTATCCATGTCAGGATTTACATTATACACAAACTTGACTTCCATGTCACCTTTCACTATAATCCCAAATTACTTTTCATAATAGATGCATCATCTCAGAGACTCAACAGCATTATTATTGTTACAATGGCAGATGAAAAATCCCCCTTAGTCCCCCTTTACAAAGGGGGAAAGTATTCCCTCTCTGCATAAAAGGGGAACATCCGTTCCCCCCTTTAGTAAAGGGGGGAGAGGGGGGATTTGAACGGAGAATTTCAAGTGAAAAAATCAGTTCCTGCCTTGCTTTCCACAGCAATGGCCGTCCTGCTTACGGCGATGTGTTCGGGTGTATCTGTTTCCCGGGCAGCAAACCAGTTTAACATCCCTGGTACTTCAGGGATGCCGGGGTTGTCACTGCCCTCAGGCATACCTTCAGCGCCGGAACAACACCAGATGGTTCAGGGGCTTCAGCCGCAGAGGCCGGACGGTCGGGATCTTTCTCCGCCAGTCAGGCACAAAAACATACCCTCTCCATTCGAAGACTACATACAGGGGAAAATCCCTGACCTTGTATCAACAAGCGTCGAGCAGTTCGGATACAACCTTTTTGAAGAGCCGCCGAGCACATTTGCGCCGGTGGATACTGTGCCTGTATCGCCCGATTACCTCGTTGGCCCAGGGGATGAGATAAGGATAAACATCTGGGGCAAACTAAATGCCGACCTTACAGCTGAAATTGACAACGACGGCAAAATAAACGTTCCCCAGCTTGGCATAATATACCTGACAGGCCTGACATTTGCCGAGGCAAAAGAGACAATAGAAAAGACATTCGGCCGGTACTACAGGCCGGAAGAGGTCAAGATAAATGTCAGTCTTGGACGCCTCCGGACCATAACCGTATTCATTGTGGGCAAGGCACAAACCCCCGGAAGCTACTCACTATCCTCTCTGTCAACCCTTGTCAACGCACTCTTTGCCGCAGGCGGGCCTGCCAAGAATGGCACTATGCGGGACATACAGGTGAAGCGTAACGGAGTGACAGTCACAAATTTTGATTTTTATGACTTCCTCCTTAAGGGAGACAAGACAAAGGACATAAGGCTATTGCCAGAGGATGTTATATTTATACCACCTGCCGGGCCGCAGACCGCTGTTACTGGTTATGTCAATACGCCGGCTATATATGAGCTAAAGGGTGAAAAGACAGTAAAAGAGGTGATAGAACTTGCCGGCGGATTAAACGACATTGCGTTTCAGGGGAGGCTTCAGATCGAGCGTATCATGGATAACAGATATGGCACTGTTTATGATGCAAACATAGAAGACATAAAGACGGCAGATGTCAGCGTGCAGGGTGGAGACCTTATAAAGGTCTTTCCTGTTGTCCAGGATAAAAAGGTTGTAAGGCTTGTAGGGGCAGTTCAGAGAGAGGGTCAGTATGGCGTTGGTCAGGGGCTTACTGTAAAGGACCTGATCGCCATGGCAGGGGGCCTTAGGTATTTTGCCTTTACAGATGAGGCTGAGATAACCAGGGTAGTCGTTACTCAGAAAGGACCTGAGACTACGAAGCTGCCTATCAATCTTAGAAAGGCCATGGATGGCGACCCCAGGCATAACCTCCCGCTGCAGGAAAATGACTACCTGATTGTAAAGAGCGTCCCGGAATGGGAATTATACAGGACTGTAACCATTGAAGGTGAGGTAAGATTTCCAGGGATGTATACTATCAGGAAGGGGGAGACACTGTCATCACTCCTGAAGCGCGCGGGTGGTTATACGGACAAGGCGTATCTCAAGGGTACAATATTTAACCGGGAATCTGTCAGGGAACTGCAGCAGAGACAGAATGAGGAGTCAGTAGACAGGTTAGAGCGGCAGATGATGATCCAGTCAGCAGGAACAATTGAAGCTGCTCTAACTCCTGAAGACGCAAGCCAGCAGAAACTGGTTTTTGAGCAGAGAATGGCGCTCCTGGAAAAGTTAAGATCAGCCCAGGCAAGGGGGAGGCTCAGTATCAGGTTAGACCCAATTGACCGATTTGAGGGTTCTCCCTATGATATTGCGCTGGAAAATAAAGATAGGATCGTGATTCCTGAAAAGCCCCAGCAGGTCCAGGTGATAGGCTCTGTCTATAATCAGACCGCCTTTGTATATGACCCTCAGGGTACAGTATCAACCTATATATCAAAGGCCGGCGGTATGACTCGGGATGCAGACAAGAAGGAGATGTATGTCTTAAAGGTGGATGGCTCTGCTGTGAGTAAAAGGGCCTCAGGGGGGGTGTTTGGCAGCTGGGGAGAGCTCGACCCTGGTGACACTATCGTTGTTCCGGAAAAGATCGAAAAGATAGCGTGGCTGAAGGAGGTCAAGGACATAACACAGATACTCTATCAGATAGCCGTTACTGCCGGTGTCTTGATAGTTGCCTTTTAAGATATGCCATTTAATTTTACGAGACTGTCTATCCCTGACATTGTACTAATAGAACCGCGGGCCTTCCGTGACGGGCGGGGTTTCTTTATTGAGACATATAAGTATTCTGAATTTGCCTTTGCAGGAATATCCGGCCATTTCCTGCAGGACAATCACTCGCAATCTTCTAAAGGTGTCTTGCGCGGACTTCATTATCAGTTAAATCCGAAGGCCCAGGGGAAATTGCTTAGATGCCCAAAGGGGAAGATATTTGACGTGGCAGTTGATATCAGGAGGGGTTCACCTGATTACGGAAAGTGGGTCGGCATTGAGCTCTCTGAAGAAAATAATAGTATGCTCTACATACCGCCGGGCTTTGCACACGGATTTTTGACACTCAGTGATATGGCAGATGTCCTTTATAAATGTACGGAAGAATACTCGCCGGAACATGAAAGGGGTATTGCCTGGAATGATCCGGAAGTTAATATTGACTGGCCAATAAAGACCCCCATCCTTTCGGCAAAGGACCTGTCGTACGGGACGTTGAAGGATGCAGATAACAATTTCAGGAGAGAATAGATCATGCCCACTAATCTTGTCCTCAAGTACCGCAGGCTGTTGATAGTATCCCTTCATCTCTTCCTGATTGTATTCTCAAACCTTTTCGCCTTTTTTCTCCGGTTTGAAGGGGCAATTCCATCATCATATTTCAGGATGATAGGTATTACACTGCCGGCCGTTGCATTAACGCGTCTTGCAGTGTTCTACTTCTTCGACCTTCACAGCGGCCTGTGGAGATATGTCAGCATCAGAGACCTCCTTCAGATTATTAAGGCCGTTTTCCTGAGCTCGGTAATTATCGGGCTCATAGTATATCCTGTCCTTGATTATCAGTTCTATCCCCGCTCAATCATGGTAATGGACAGCGTCTTTATCATGGTCCTCATGGGAGGAGTAAGGTTTACCTCAAGGGTAATCAGGGAGAAGGCACGGTTTGCAAGGCATGAAAAGAAACGTGTTTTCATCTATGGCGCAGGAGATGCCGGTGAGCTTCTCCTGAGGGACATGTTAAAGAACCCGGACTACACCTTACACGCAACCGGCTTCATAGATGATGACAAAAAGAAAAAGGGACTCAAGATTCATTCTGTGCCAGTCCTGGGTACAGGAGATGACCTTGCGCATCTTATAAAGAAACATGCCCCGGAGGAGATTATCATAGCCATCCCGTCTGCAAAGCCTGCGCAAATCCAGAAGATTATGGGTGAGTGCAAGAAGCATGATGTTGTACTAAAGACCCTTCCAAGCCTTAAGGATGTTATAAAGGGGCAGGTCTCGGTCAGTCAGATAAGGGACATATCTATTGAAGACCTGTTGTTCAGGGACCCTGTATCCATAAATCCCGAAAATATCCGTGACCTTGTGTGCGGCAAAAGAGTACTCGTGACAGGCGCCGCCGGGTCAATCGGGTCAGAACTTTGCAGGCAAATCCTCCAGCATAATCCCAGAAGCCTGATACTGTACGACCGCAATGAGAACGGGCTCTATTTTATTGACCATGAACTGGGGCAAAAATATTCAAGAGACTTCTTTAACGTGGTAATAGGTGATATATGCGATACGAACAGGTTATATATGAAGTTTAAAAAATACAGGCCTGAGATCGTGTTTCATGCCGCGGCATACAAACATGTCCCACTGATGGAGGATAATATAGTCGAGAGTATCAAAAACAATGTCCAGGGGACATGGAATGTCATGGAGCTGTCTGATCAGTTTGGTGTCGGGACATTTGTCCAGATATCCACTGACAAGGCGGTTAATCCTACGAGCGTTATGGGGGCATCAAAGCGGATTGCAGAGATGGCTGTAACACATATGAATAATGTCAGCAGGACCAGGTTTGTCGTTGTAAGATTTGGCAATGTCCTTGGAAGCAGCGGCAGTGTAGTGCCCCTTTTCAGAGAGCAGCTTCGAAAGGGCGGGCCTATTACGGTTACACATCCGGATATACAGCGCTTTTTTATGACCATCCCTGAAGCGGTCCAGTTAGTCCTTCAGGCCGCTGCCAAGGGCAATGGAGGCGAAATCTTTGTTTTGGATATGGGCGAGCAGATAAAGATCATAGACCTGGCAAGGAATCTGATCACACTCTCAGGATTAGTGCCGGAGAAAGACATTAAGATAGTATTCACCGGCCTGCGACCAGGAGAAAAACTCTACGAAGAATTGTTTGACACAGAAGAGGAGATCCTGCCGACATCCCATGAAAAGATAAACATGGCCATATCCGGTACAAACGGTATAGATGCCGAAAAGTTCTTTAATCAGCTGATAGAATTACAGGTCAGGGCATTAGGGGCGGACAAAGATGGTGTGCTTTCTGCCATGAAAGACCTGATCCCCACATATAGCCAGACGCAGATTCAAGCAGAGCAATGAGTGAGAAGAAGCGATGAGCAATGAGCAATGAGTGAGAAGAACAATATAGTCTGGCACCATGCAGTCATAACCCCTTCCCACAGGGAAGCACTGAACGGACACAAGAGCGTTGTCCTCTGGTTTACAGGCCTTTCAGGCGCCGGGAAATCCACCCTTGCACATTATGTTGAAGAGAGGCTCTACAAAATGGGCTGCCGGACATTTGTATTTGACGGAGATAATGTAAGGCACGGCCTCTGCTCTGACCTTGGTTTCTCTGCCGAAGACCGCAGCGAGAACATCAGGCGGATCGGAGAGATGGTAAAACTATTCACAGAGGCAGGCATTATAGCATTGACTGCCTTCATATCCCCGTTTATTAAGGACAGGGAGAGAGTGAGATCACTTGTAGGCATGGATAAATTCATCGAGATATATTGCGACAGCAGCCTTGAGGTTTGCGAGAGCAGGGATACCAAGGGACTATACGCAAAGGCAAGAAGAGGCGAGATACCAGGATTCACAGGCATATCATCCCCCTACGAGCCTCCGGTAAACCCTGAACTGCATCTAAAGACCGGCGAAATGTCATTAGAGGAATGCGTTGATATTGTTGTCAGATATCTGATGGGCAAAAAAATCATTAAAAACTCTTGACAACCCTATCAGATTCTCCTATATTGGTTCAGTGCCTGAACACAGCACCTGAGATACTTCATTCATCTGTCTTATCCCCATATCTCAATAACCAAAGAAGACGCAAGACATCTTTGTGCCTTTTAATGGCGGCAGCCCGCCTGCCAGTTCTTATTCATTGCATCTTATTTTTGATTGCAACGATAGAAAAAAGTGAGCATATATAGTGTCCAAAAATGAGGTTGAATATCTCTTACGTCTTGGACCTTCAGACAGATACAGGCATGTACACATCAAAGAAAAAGGAAAGATTGTATTTTTCAGGATTCAATATGAAACAAAGATCAATGATATATGGTATCCTGTTGTTAGATATGATACTGCACATGATTTTGCGCATAGGGATCAATTAGATGCCAAAGGAAACGTAGAAAAACCCCATTGTTTAATCAAGACTATAATGATGCATTAACGTTTGCTGAAAGTGATTTGAAATCTAATTGGGAACAGTATAAGAATAAGTTCCTGGAGGGACAAGATGAATAAGGAAAAAGAAATGATAGAACGAAACATTGAATTAAGCTCAGAGTTCAGCAGATATTTATTTGAACATCCTGAAATAGAGGAAAAGATTCCCATTGATACAGAATTGATACTTTTACCTGAATTTGATGAAGTATTAAAAGAGTATAACCTTAACCTGGGAAGGAATATAGAGGCCGAGGGAGGCAAAGTGGTTTATGTGTTAATTAAAAAAATCCGTCCCAAGACTCTATCGAGGATAGTGGAAATAGAATTAAAATCGGTTGCCTAAAAACCTTGTAAGTTTTTTCTTAATGTTCCTCATCCCTCATTGCTCATTGCCCGGTACTCATTGCTTATCATAGGTTTTTCCTCATAGCTGATTTGTCTTAGATTTACACTCATTGCTCATTGCTTTAAACTCATTGCTTCTTATAATGAACGGCCATCACCTTAAACTCCTGAAAGAACTCTCAGAAAACAACACCCAGTCCCAGCGTGAACTGTCAAGAAAACTCGGTGTAAGCCTGGGCAGCGTGAACTTCGTCCTGAGCAATCTCCTCGATGCAGGACTCATCAGGGCTAAGAGATTCAAGAATTCAAAGAACAAGGCAGCCTACATGTACATCCTGACCCCTGAAGGCATAAAAAGCAGGATGCAGCTAAGCCGTGATTTCCTGCAGAGGAAAATGGTCGAATATGAGAAGTTAAAGATGGAAATCGAGGAATTAAAGAAGGATCTCAGAAACTCGACTATTCCACGTGGAGATGGCAATGCTGATGCTGGAGACTAATGGAACCATGATTGAAAAACCATCACGAGCCTGGGCTCACAAAGATGCATGACAACCGTCATTCCCGCGTAAGCGGGAATCCACACCGTGGGCATGATTCTGGATTCCCACTTGCGTGGGACTGACGGGTGAAAAATCTTGCGGGGACAGGTTGCGTGGGACTGACGGGTGAATAGGAGCATTTTCAGGTGAACCATCATGAGCCCTTCGACTGTTCGACACGCTCGCAGCTCAGGGCTCACCAGGGTTCATGAAAACGTCATTCCCGCGTAAGCGGGAATCCACACCGTGGGCATGATTCTGGATTCCCACTTGCGTGGGAA
>JADZCV010000049.1 GCA_020851375.1 Nitrospirota bacterium
ACTATTAAAAAAAAATATTGACAGAATTAAAAATGTCGTGTTTAATAAAACTCATTAACGAAGAGGCGAACCTCTTCAGTAGTTTACTGATTAGTAATCGAAAAGTAATCAAGATATAATCAAGGCCATGAAGGTCAATAACCCGCAGGAGCGGGTGGCATTCACGGCCTTTTTTATTGATTAGACCAGGAGACCATGGAGGTTTCTGCTGAGCTTGCCTGGATTGGCGGGTTCGAACCTTTGTGGTCTTTTTTTTGCAGTTTAACCAACAGCAGTAAAAGAAAGGAGAAACAGGATGATTAGCAGAAAAAGTCTCAAAAGAAGCATTGCAGCATCAGCAGTAGCAGGGGCAGTTGCATTCAGTTTCATGGTTACTCAACCAGTTGCAGCTCAGGCTGCAGAAGAGGGGGGAGGTCATATAATCCCGCATGAGATAGGGAAATTAAATATTACGGGCGGTATTACGTCTATACTTCAGGGGACATCAGGCATAGCTAATAACGGTGATGTCACAGATTTTACGTATACACTGGACTTGAATTTTGAGGCTGCTGTGAGTGAGCATGGTAAAGTTGTGGTTGCCCTTGAGGCAGGAGACGGTAACGGGGTCAATGATAATATGCCGTCATTGTCCATTTCAAATTATGATGCCTATATTACTGAAGGTGGCGGGATTGTTACGCCCTCTGTATCCCAGGCATATTACGAAGGGGAATATATGGATGGTTTTCTTGGGGTTACTGTCGGTAAGCTCGATGTGCACAGCCTTTATGACGAGAACGCCTATGCAAATGACGAGACCGATCAATTCTTATCCGGTATCTTCACACGCTATCCCGGGACAATATTCCATGAACTGGATAGCTATTATGCCCCTGGTCTCGCGTTGACCGTGAAACCGGCAGACATGGTCGAATTCAGGTTAATCGGTGCCAATGGAAATGGTTCCGGTTTTGACGATGTTTTCGATAATGGCTATATCGTGGGGCATGCCAATGTAATGCCCAAGCTGCTCGGAAGGGACGGAAATTACAGGGTTCATGTAATATATGATGCAAGAAATTATACAGATATCAAAGACCCGTCTAAGACCAATGAAACCAATACCTCCTTTGGACTGAGTTTTGATCAGGAGGTTGCAGATAACATTGGTCTTTTTGCCAGATATGCTGTAATGGATGATGGCATTGATGAGAATCTGGTTAAATCTGCCATTAGCGGTGGTGTGTCTCTGAAAGGCTCTCTGTGGAACAGAAAGGATGATGTCCTTGGAATAGCCGCAGGAGTCCTTGCAATCAATGACAAGTCAACCGACTCTGCTCTCAATCCTGACGATGAGGGACATTTCGAGGTTTACTATAAACTTGGCTTAAACGAACACTTTACGCTCACCCCTGACCTTCAGGTTGTTACCAATCCAGGCGGCGATTCTGATAATGACACAATTACAGTATATGGTGTCAGGGCACAGTTGAACTTTTAATTAACCAAACATGGAGGACATAGCAATGAAGACACCATCAGTAAAAAAAGCGTCATGGATAGGTGCAATGACCCTATCCATCTGCACATTTGCGGGCAGTATGGCTTATGCCCATTTCCAGATGATCATCCCTTCTGATGAAATGGTTTCGCAGACTGAGAAGCGTGAGATTTCACTGGATGTCAGGTTTACCCACCCGTTTGAGGGGCATGGTATGAATGAAGTTATGCCTGCAAAGTTTGGTGTAGTGATTGGAGATAAGAATATTGATCTGCTGAATTCCCTCAAAGAGGTAAAGCTGAAAGACAGGGCAGGGGAAACGTTTACAGCATACAAGAGCACATACGCCTTGAAACAACCCGGTGATCATATATTCTATGTAGAGCCAAAACCATACTGGGAACCGGCCGAAGAATCTTTTATCGTTCACTACACAAAGGTGATCGTAAACTCCCTTGGCATGGAAGAGGGATGGGATCAGGAAGTGGGTCTTAAGACAGAGATAGTCCCTCTTACAAGACCATATGGCCTGTGGGCTGGTAATGTTTTTCAGGGGATCGTACAGGTTAATGGCAAGCCGGTCCCTTATTCAGAAGTTGAAGTGGAATACTACAATGAAGATGGCAGTGTAAAAGCCCCTGCAGACCCAATGGTAACGCAGGTGGTTAAGGCTGATGGGAATGGCGTCTTTACATATGCAATGCCCCGGGCAGGCTGGTGGGGTTTTGCTGCTCTGAATACGGATGAGAATACAATGGTACATGAAGGCAAGGATTACCCGGTAGAGATAGGCGCTGTGCTCTGGGTAAAGACGTATGAAATGGGGAAGAAAAAATAGGACTACCCTCCATACTCCCCATGAGAATCCCCTGATATCCCTCCTATTCAAATGGAGATATCAGCTCCCCCCTTTAGTAAAGGGGGGAGAGAGGGGATTTTGAAGGGAGAAACTCAGGTGAAAGATAGTAAGGAGTCTTGAATGCGACAGGCAAGAATAAGTTATAAGAAATTACAATACGCAATACTTATTATAATCCTTTCCTTCTTTGCTGGAATGACTGTGTTCTCCAATCCTGTCCTGGCTCACAAGGGACATGCCGGCAATAAGGTCGTATTTCTAAAGAAAGAGGAGGCGTTAAAGCAAATGCTTCCTGCAGGGACTAAGGTTGTCCAGCGTAAAGAGATGCTGGATGCAGGCAAGGCAGAAAAAGTAAAAAATGAATTAGGAGTTAAACTGAGCAATGAAATCTACACATATTATCTGGCCACCGACAGGACGACCGGGAAGATATCAGGCGCTGCTATAGTATCTGAGATTGAGTATATGCATGGTGAGATGAATCTTGCAATAGGGATTGATACAAAGGGTCATGTTACAAAGGCTGCCCTGTTAAGTGTGAATGAAAAATATGTGCCTGATATGAAGGCAGCGGCCGGGACAGGCTATATGCGTCAGTTTGACGGAGTGGCCGTACAGAAGCTGGTTTCTATGGCTAATGAGGCATCCAGGTCTTCAGTTGCAATGGAAACGATCTTATCTAATTTGCGTGATATGGCGGCAGTGCTCTCAGCGTTTCTTGCGTCAACCCCGTGAATATGATATTAACCGGGTCCAACAGAACAGCGATGCATCCTGTGTGACAATATCAGGTATAGCCGAGAGTTTGGCATTCAAAGACAAATATTCTTGACAGAAGTTACCATTTGTTGTTAAATTACTATCAACAACGAAGAGGCGAACCTCTTCAGAGACTGTTTGTTAGAAATTTAAAGGCTGTTGAAAGCGTTCTTGAAATAAGGCCATGTAGGCCTCAAACCCGTCGCGTGTCGGGGCCTACATGGCCTTATTGTTTATGTTGATATCAGGAAATGGATTGTATTTAATTGGAGAGGTAAAATGTCAAAAAAAATCTACTTATTCATAGCAACTGTGTGTCTTTCCATTGTCTTTGTCTCCGCTGCATATGCCCACAAGGTGCAGATGTTTGCCTATGCAGAAGGAGACCAGGTCTTTGTTGAAGGGTATTTTGCGGATGGAAAGAAGGCGATGGGGTGCAAAGTCACTGTTTTTGATTCTTCAGGAACAGAGTTGCTAAATGGAATAACGAATGATTCAGGACAGTTCAATTTTAAGGCACCAAAGAAGTCAGACCTCAGGATTGTTCTTGACGCGGGTATGGGGCATAAGACAGAATATACCCTTCCGGCAGGCGAGATTCATGTAAGCGACGGCAATGAAGGCGCTAAGGCAGTAGCAACTCCGTCTGCCTCAAAAGACAAGAGGTCAAACATTGCCAATGAAGGTGCCAGGGCAGTAGCAACTCCGTCCGCTCCAAAGGGCAAGAGGTCAGACATTGTAACTGAAGATAAAATCAGTGTAAAACAGGTCAGTACGATTGACGATGCCCAACTCCAGGCCAATATTGAAAAGGCTGTGCAAAAATCAGTAGGTGAGGCAATAAAACCGCTTGTAAGGAGCTTTACTGAACTGCAGCAGAAGAATAGTTTCGATACAATTGTTGGTGGTATAGGTTATATACTGGGTCTGATGGGTGTAGTCCTCTATTTTAAATCACGCAGGAGTTCATAAGACAGGAGATGTGTTAACATGCATATAGCCGATGGTATTTTGTCTGCGCCTGTATTGGCAGGAGGTTTTGGCGGGACAGCGGTCCTTGCAGCAGTCACTATGCGGAAGATGAACCTTGAGGAGATACCCAAGATCTCTGTTATGTCAGCGGTCTTTTTTGTCGTCAACTTAATCCACGTCCCTATTGGCCCTACCAGTGTCCATCTCATCATGAACGGTCTCGTTGGTGTTATTCTTGGCCCCAGGGCCTTTGCTGCCATCATGCTCGGTGTCTTATTACAGGCGTTTCTCTTTGGTTTTGGCGGGGTGACTGTGATAGGGGTAAACTGTATTATGCTTGGAGGAGGGGCGTTGATTGCCTATTTCGTCTGGCAATTGAGGCACCGGTTTCCCCATGGCAGCAGGCTGGAAGTGATATTTGGCGCACTGGCAGGCGCTACAGGTGTTTTTGTATCAGGTCTTATCCTTGCCTTAGCCTTATATACCTCTGGTGAGGCGTACTGGGCAACGGCAGGTTATGCGCTGGCAGCCCATGTGCCGGTCATGATTATTGAGGCTATCGTAGTGGGGGCATGTGTCACATTTTTAAAGAAGACCAGGCCGGATATACTTTGGGGGCATGTTCAGAAGGTTTAGGGATTTAGTGGTAATGCAGAGTGTCCCCGATAACAAGAAGGGTTTCAGGTGAAGAGGGAAAACAAAATTGGCGTTTGATATAGACAGGTTTTCTCATATTGAATCACCTGTTCAGAGGTGGGATCCCAGGATCAAAATCCTTTCTCTCGTTTTCTTTATTTTCGCAACTGCGCTCCTCAGGACCATTCCGGTTGCCGCAGCCTCGCTGGTAATTGCATTAATAATTATAAAGATTACGAATATCCCCTTTCATTTTGTTGCCAATAGCATAAAGGTCGTAGTCATCTTTCTTGTCCCTTTTTTTCTGATGCTCCCGTTCTCGTATCCAGGAGAACCTGCATTTCGTATTATAGGCCTCCCCTTTGCATGGGAGGGATTCCGTCTGTCCATCCTTATTTTTATCAAGGCGGCTGCCATCGTGTTGACGACTAATGCCATATTTGGTTCGTCCAGATTTGATGTCTCCATGATTGCCCTCCAGAACCTGAAATGTCCTAAAGTGCTTGTCCAGATGATTCTCTTCACATACCGTTATCTCTTTGTTTTCATGGATGAGATAAAACGGATGGAAAAGGCTATGCGATCTAAAGGGTTTGTGATGGGGGCAAATATGAATACCCTCCGGACAGTGGGTAATTTTGTCGGGGCCCTGCTAATCCGCAGTTTCGAGCGGACTTCCCGGGTGTACAGTGCCATGCTTTCAAAAGGGTATGAGGGTGAGCTTCACTCGATGGTCACCTTTAAGGCACATGGAAAGGATTTTGTAAAGGCGGCCCTGGTGATACTTGTTACTTTTGGGGTCATTGCAGCGGATATAGTCGGGATTTTTCCTGTTGCTGTTAAAGGGTGGTATTAGAAATAAGCAATGAGTGTAAAGCAATGAGTCATGAGGAGAATTTGATGTCTGATAATAGTGCAATATTGGTTGATAATGTCTACTTCAAGTATCCTGACGGCAGAGAGGTATTGAAAGGCATCTCCTGTAATATCAGGAAGGGAGAGAAGGTTGCGCTTATAGGGCCTAACGGGGCGGGTAAGTCAACTTTTATGAGCCAGTTGAACGGTGTCCTGATGTCGAGCAGCGGGCGCGTCGTTATTGACGGCATCGAACTTAGCCGCGATAATCTGGCAAAGGTCAGGCGCAGTATCGGGATTGTATTTCAGGACCCGGATGATCAACTATTTTGTCCTACTGTTTTTGATGATGTTGCATTTGGGCCGCTGAATCTCGGCCTTTCAAGGGATACAATTGAGGCTCGGGTGAAAGACGCACTTGAACTGGTTGGACTTTCCGGTTTTGAAAACCGTTCATCCTTTCACCTCTCTTTTGGAGAGAGAAAGAGGCTGGCGCTTGCAACGGTTCTATCTTACCAGCCAGAGGTACTGGTGTTTGATGAACCTTCTACCAACATGGATCCACTTAGCCGCCGCCGTCTTATAGAGTGGCTTAAGTCATCTGACAAGACGATCCTCTTGTGCACACATGATCTTGATATTGCGCTTGAGGTCTGCAGCCGGAGCCTCCTTTTAAGCGGCGGGAAAATTGTTGCCGACGGTCCTTCTTCAGAGATACTCTATGACAGGGAGATGCTCGAGTCGCACAGCCTCGAACTTCCACTTGCAGTAAGGACACATGAACTCCTTCATGATATGCTGCACAAGGCTGAAATGGACGAAGAGCACAGATCAATCATCAAGAGCTTTCTTCATGCCCACCGCCATATCCATGGTGTGGATCAGCATGGACATGCACACCTGCATGCCCATGAGCATGGGCACGGTCACCTTCATGAGCCTGTTCAGGAGAGCCATATACATGAACTTGGCCACGACAAGGGTGATCATGTGCACACGGGTGATGAAGTCCCTCATTCACATGATAAAAATCCGGAAGAGGAAACTTTGTCTGTTACTGGTCAGTCCGGCAAGACCAGGAAAAAATGGTTCAGGCGGGGTCATCCGCACGGAGAGGGCTTTCATACACATTAAGAAGTCATACAGGGAGAAGTTGTTATAGTGGCAAGCCAGATTAGATTGACACAACTTTCACTCTCGTGGAAGGTTCTTATCACTGGTTTTATTATAATCGTCAGCGCCGGCTATCTGAATGGCGCACTTAATGCAGCGCTATCTACAGGGATTACTCCTTCCATGGTTGCTGAACATTATGGCGGACAGGTACTTTCTGCATCAGAGACGAAGGAGTTGAAAGAGAAGGGTTTTGTAGAGAATGAGGTAAACCTCGATGGGGACGATGAGGGAAACCAGAAACATCATGATGAGACGGCCGGTCAAACTACAAGTGTGAAACCCATCTCATTGCAGCAGATGGCCCAGCTCGCACATATTCATTTGCTTGGATTTTCGTTTATATTGATCTCTGTGGGGGCACTCGCCTGTTTTACTGCCCTGGCAGAATGGATCAAGGCCTTAGTTGTAGGGATACTCGGTTTTGCCTTCTTGTTCGATATAGGCGGACTCTATATGGTTCGTTTCGTCAGTGCAAACCTTGCATGGCTGCCGGTGATAACAGGTGTTACAATCGGCGTATGCCTTGCCTTTATATCACTTCGTGTCCTGTATGAGATGTGGCTCACCTGAAAATCCCCGTTATTTACCACAAAGGCACAAAGGACACAAAGAATTTTATTTTAGATACACCATCCCAAAAAACTCCATGTGCCTGTCATTCCCACGGAACCTGTCCCCGCAGGATTTAAGCGGGGAGTGGGAATCCAGAACAAGGCCTCGGTCTGGATTCCCGCTTACGCGGGAATGACGTTTTCATGAACCTTGGTGAGCCTGAGGCTCATGTCGGTTCACCTGAAAACACCGTCTCAGGTTAAAGCCCTCTTTTCCAAATTCAGCAACGCCCTTTTGATATGCAATCCGCCGCTGTATCCGCCAAGGCTGCCGTCAGAGCCAATTACCCTGTGACAGGGTATAATCATGGGAACAGGATTCCTGCCGCATGCCCCTCCTACTGCCCTGACAGAATGAGGCGAACCGATCATATTTGCCACATCCTTATATGAGGCTGTCTTTCCATAAGGTATATCAAGTAATGCCTTCCAGACCTTCTTTTGGAAGTCTGTTCCCGACAGATCCAATCTGGACGCAAACTCTGTCAGTCCGCCGCTGAAATAATTTCGAATCTCAGACAAGGCGGGCTCGAGCTTTTTGTCGTCCCTGAGGATTAAGGAGCCCTTGTAGATGGATCTTATTTCTTTAAGAAACGATTTTTCATTTCCAAAGGTTATCCTGCATATACCCTCTTGTGTTGCTGCGACAACGACCCCTCCTCCAGGAATATCCGCACGAAAAGACGAATAAAAAATTGTTGTTAGCTGCGGGCGTAATCTTACCACATCCCCTATTACAATAATGGCCGGCGGACGTATATGTTCTGCTATGGCCAGCATTGCTATGTTTTCAAGGGTTCCGGTAATGGTCTTTTGTGCAGGTGTCGTACCCCATTGAATAACAGCAACAGGTGTGTGAGGCGGACGGCCATGCCTTATTACTTTCGTTACAATAGACCTGATATTGGTTATTCCCATCAATATGACAAGCGTGTCTGCGCCGGTTGCAAGCTTGTCCCATGCCGTCCTGCTTCTTCTTTTCATTGTGTCTTCATGGCCTGTTATGATGCCAACGGTTGATGAATATTTTCTGTGGGTAAGCGGGATACCGGCGAGTGCAGGCACTGAAATAGCCGAGGTTACTCCTGGTATGACTTCAAAAGGTATCTCCGCCTTTGAGAGAGATTCGGCCTCTTCGCCGCCGCGGCCAAAAACAAACGGGTCACCCCCTTTCAACCTTGCGACGGTCTTTCCCTCAGAAGCCCTTTTTATCATCAATCTGTTTATTTTATCCTGAGGCATGATGGAACTGCCGCCATGTTTTCCAACAAAGATACACTCTGCATCAGGTTTCGCAAAGGCGAGAATATTGGCATTGGCGAGATAGTCGTAAATGATGACATCAGCCCTTTGCACGCACTCTTTGCCTTTTAGTGTCAGTAGTCCCGGATCACCAGGCCCTGCACCGACCAGGTATACCTTTCCTGTCTTTTTATTTCTCATCTGAAATTTTCCATTCAAATCCCCCCCTATCCCCCCTTTAGTAAGGGGGGGGCACTAATTTCCCCCTTTGGAAAAGGGGGACTAAGGGGGATTTTTCATCAGATCCTGCCAATTCGTAGCGTGGGGGTTCATCCCCCACTTTCCTGCGAATGGCATTTAACCATTATACCCGCTGCACACCTTCCTGTGCAATTGCCTTTCAGTTATGCCCATTGTCCGGTGCATGATGGAGTGGTGCAGATAAAATAATATTTAATCAGAAAACAGATATTTCCATATATTCCAATAACTTTTATGTGTCAAGCGGATATCCTGTTCTGCTGGCACTGAAGTTGCTCAAGGAACAGAATAAGATAACATAATATGGAAAGGAGGTGAGAATATGGTGAAAAGCATATTTACAGTAAGTTGCCTGCTCCTGATATTTGGCATCACTGCTGTTCAATCCAATTTTGTAAGGGCAGAGGCAACAGGTTTAGTCTCTGGCAGAGAGATGTCAGTTGTTAATGTGAATGTTGCTTCTGTATCTGAGATGTCGGCAATACCCGGGCTCGGAGAAAAAAAGTCTCAGGCTATTGTTCAATTCAGGGAAAAACATGGTCCTTTTGTCAAGGTGGAAGATCTTAAAAAAGTGGATGGCATCGGAGATAAACTATTGGGAAAGATTAGGCCCTATGTTACCGTAAAATCCGACGGTGCGGCAAAAGCACAAGTCAAACAGTAAGACTGGAATGCTGCAAAGGAGTTGATGATGAATATTGATGATACATATCTCAGGAGGTATATAAGAAACCTAAGTATTAAGATAAAGTACAGGCAGAGCCCAAATCTGCTCTGTCTTTTCAGGCATGCAGATATTACATCGGATTTGTGTGAGGCGGATGAAGCGGCGCCGGCAAGATCAGCATACAGCCCTCCTTTTGTATCAAGCGATGAAGCCTTTGAGTCACAGAGGATAAGGCAGCTTCAGGTAAGGTACAGGGATACTATAACAAGGCTCTCAACTTACATAGAAATGAGAGATCAGCTTGGCGCAGGACATGCATTCAGGGTATCAGGATATGCTGTTGCCATTGCAAAGGCCTTATGCTGGAGGCGGGAGAAGATTGAAGAGCTCGACATAGGGGCTTATCTGCATGATATAGGCAAGATCTGCATTGATGAGGAGATTTTAAATAAAGTTGAACGGCTTACACTGAAAGAGATGCGCCAGATCAGGAGACATGTGCGTGTAGGCGCAGGCATGATCATGAAGATTGATTTTCTAAGACCTGTTGTCCCATATGTCTTATATCATCATGAAAGATATGATGGAAAGGGTTACCCTTTCAGGTTATCAGGGAAGGATATTCCCGTGGAAGGAAGGATACTTGCAGTTGCCGACACATTTGAGGCCCTGATGAACGTAAGACCATACCGCAGGGCCATGCCATCAGAACTTGCAATTGAGGAACTGGGAAAGCTTGCCGGCAGTCAGCTTGACCCGGACGTTGTAACCATCTTTACTGAATTGATGGGTACGCGCGAGGTTACGGTATAACCGTTGTTCATTTTTTCTTTACAGTCATAACAGGACAGGGTGACCTTCTAACGACTTTTTCTGCAACGCTTCCCATGAGGAGGTGTTCAACCCCTGACCGGCCGTGTGTTGCCATGACAATCAGGTCAATAGCCTCATCTCTGGCAAACCTGACAATCTCTGCTGAAGGGTTGCCTGACAACATTACGCTCTCTATGTTTGCGCCTGTCTTCTTCATGGAGGCCACTGTTTTATCAAGCAATCTCCTGGCAGTGGCCTCCATCTCCCTTAATTGAGCGCCGTAATCAATGCCGAAGTCGTCGGCATAGGTAAATGGTTCAATTACATGTGCTACGTAAATCCTGCAGCCGTATTTACCGGCGATGGATATGGCATATGGCGCAGCGGACTCTGAGGGCTCTGAGAAATCAGTGAGATAGAGTATCTTTGAAAATTCAATCATGACTGAATAAATAGATTATTTGGACCGCTTTGTCAACATAATTATTTGCTTAAGATTCCGGAGGATTACAGTGACACGCTTAAACAGGATTTTATCATGTGTGGTTATAAGTATAATTTTGTTGTTGCCCCGCTATTCCGCCGGACAGCTTATTAATGGTGATTTTAATGCCGGGCTGTCGGGATGGGGTGTGAATGGTGATGTAACCGAAGAAGGAGGGGCGGCCGTCTTTCGTACAGGAGGCATCTACGGTGAGTACGGCACATCCCTCTACACGACATTTGTTGTATCAGGTGACAGCCTGAGCTTCAGATACTATTTTGATGTTAGTGGGATTGACGGTATCCTGTCGCCTGATTTTCCGTCATTTCCGTTTGATTCGTTTCAGGTAAGTATTGATGGCGGTAATAACGGTTATGTTGTTGAGTCTCTTCCATGGTCGCCGGCAGGGATATTTGCACCATTCATGATTGATATCTCGGACTTCAGGCCTGGCACCCTCGTTACCCTCAGCTTTGATTTGATTGATCAGGACGATGGCTTTACTTCGATTGCGGCAATAGACGATGCAGTGGATCCAATAGCCGGCGTACCGGAACCCCGGACACTGGTTTTATTAGGTAGTGGCCTTATAGGTCTCTATTTGGCAGGCAGGTTTAAACGTCAAATCATCTGCCGCCTCCTGGTAATGATTGTGTTCTCAGCAATAGTACATGGACCTGGTATTGCCCACAGTGAATTGATAGAAGAAAACGTTGATGACATGACAAGGATTGATTTTACATCTCCGCTGTTCAATACGAGGACTAATACGCTTTCACTCAATATGACAGTTACAAATATTGGAGACAATGCAATCCTGGCTCCATTAAAGGTTATTATCACAGGTATCAGCACCCCTGATGTGACTGTTGTCAATCCTGATGGATTCACTCCGGAAGGCCTTCCATATTATGACCTCACTGTCAAAATACCTGATCATGAACTGTCGCCAGGTGAAGCAAGCCAGGCCGTGAAAATATTATTCTATAATCCGAAGAGGATTAAGTTCAGGTGGGATCAGGATGTCATGGCCCTTGTGGATGTCAGCACAGATGAAGGGCTGGTGCTTGAAAATATATGTCTCGTGCCCGGGGAGTTTCCTCCGGTGTGTGAGTATGATCCATACGACATTGAAATCAGGAATCCGGAATTTGACAGACTTTCCGAACGCTGGCTTCCTGAGATGTATAGGTATGAACAGGTAAGGGTATATGCCTATGATTATGAAGAGCTTCCCGTCAGTGTTGCCATTAACGGCGAAGATGCTGTTTATAATGAGGAGGGCTTCTATTATTTCAGAGATATAGTATTGCATGAGGGGCAAAACCTGATATCAGCAGAGGTTATTAATCAATCAGGGATGAATATCAGCAGGGATGTGACACTTAACATTGATACCTTGCCGCCGAATATCGGGATTATTCAACCTGCTCCAGGTTCGGTTGTTACAAACCCTGAGCTGGTGCTGGAAGGGACTGTGGACGATCCTGCTGTTGCCGGTGTCTCTCTGATTCACAATTATCTCAACAGCAGTAATATTACTGTCCGGGATGGGCTGTTTCAAACGAGTGTTTCGCTTGAACCCGGTCACAATAATATAACTATTGAGGCATCGGATATCCCGGGAAATTCCATGGCCGCTAATATTGACATAGTCTATGCATACACCCGGACATCACAGGTTACAGGCCGGATATTCCACTCCTCCCTCGGCATTCCACTTGCCGGGGCAGTAGTTACGATGTTTCCCGGGGATGGTGAGCCGGTGCCGGTTGTAAGTGACAAAGACGGGAGATTCAGGGCAGATGATATAAACAGCGGGGATGTTGTCATTCTTGTTGAAAAAGCCGGTTATGAGTCAAAGAATATCAGGATATGTGCGCTGGGCGGTAATAACATACCCGTGCAGGATATAACCCTTCAGCCTTTAAGCGTTTCCGGCACATTGACACTAACAGGACAGATAACGAATACAGCTGAACAGCCTGTGGAAGGCGTGACAGTGTCTGTACAGGGATCAGCTTTAAGTACAGTCTCTGACAGTAACGGGATCTATCTTATATCAGCCATACCGCGCAGTTCCTTTGAGGCAAATGCCTCATTAAGCGGTTATCTTGATTCTGATATCCACGTGAATGCAGGCGCCTTTGGTGAAGAAACTTCCGTGTTGGTATATAACTTTATCCTCAGAAATGCCAGCTATTCAATTGGCATAAGCTATCCATCAGACGGTGCAGGCATTGAAGGCGGGAGCACAGTGGTGACAGGTTTTGCCGGCATGGGCGCTATGGATGCCGGTGTCCGTGTAAATGGTGTACTTGCCAATGTACACAACGGCTATTTCACTGCTAATGGCGTCCCCCTGGCGAATGAGATGAATTCAATTAAGGCAGAGATGGTCAATGAGAAGGGCACACTTGCATCTGATTCGATAGAAATATTCCGGATGCCTGCATTTGATGAACACGAATTTGTAATACATGCGCAGGAAGCAGGGACAGTTCCAATGGAACTTAAGGTTACCATTGAAGAGCCATGGGATGTCTCATTCAGGGAGGTTGATCTTGCGGCAGCAGGGCCGGCAGCGGCGCAGGTCCTGGCGGATGACAGCTTACACTACACGGTATTAATAAATGCACCGGGTATTTATCTTTTTACCTTCAGCGGAACAGACTTAAATGGCAACAGGTACAGCCGGCGATTTAGTTTTACGGGTATGACAAGAGATGATGCTGAAGGTATTTTGAGGACAATATGGGGCGAATTCAGGGGTCAAATCAAAAGCGGTAATTCAGATGCCGCGTTATCTAAGATCGTACCTCAGACAAGGTTCGGGTATAGAGAACAGTTTTTTATGGCAGGCCCGTCTCTGCCAGATTTCTTCAGCGACATCGGAGACATACAACTCGTGGAGCTGAGTGACAATATGGCAAAGGCAAGATTGAATCATGGTGGGCTGACACATTACATATGGTTTGCACGGGATATTTACGGATTATGGAATATATACAAATTCTGATGAACCGTCATGACCTCTGGCTCACAAATGGTCATGAAAAACGTCATTCCCGCGTAAGCGGGAATCCAGACCGGGGCCAGATTCTGGATTCCCACTTGCGTGGGAATGACGGGTGTGAAAAATCCTGCGGGGACAGGTTCCGTGGGAATGACGGGTACTTAGGAGTATTTTAGAGTGAAATTTAGAATAATACTTTTCATTGCCATGATGGTTTTTGTCCTGGACTGGACTGGGCTTGCCGGAGAATCAATAGATGCCAGTATTGATAAAGAGCTTAAGTCCATATGGTCTTCAATGATTACAAGACTGTCATCAGGAGATATAGAAGGCGCGCTGGAATATTTCACCGATGCTTCAAGATGGAAATATAAAGATCAGTTTATTCTGGCAGGAGACAAGCTTACAGAGTTGGCCGCAGGCATGGCAAAGATAGATCCGGTTTACATAAAAGTGAGTGAAGCACAATACAGGATCAGAACCATGAGACCAGACGATGGGCACACTTACTATATATGGTTCAGAAGGGATAAATCAGGAAACTGGAAAATAGACAGGTTCTGAAGGAGGGGCTAAATGTATTGGAGAATACCCATGGCGATTTTTATCGCGGTAATATATTGCATATTCAGTTCAGAGATTTCCTTTGGCTATGGAAGCAACTATACACATCCGGCAATTACTGCATTATCTCTAAACAGCCTTGAAAAGGATGGGGCGCTGGATCGTTATCTGAGAAATGAACTTGATTTACAGGATGGCCTGAGTGCGCACTTTGCCTTCCATTCTGAATATTCTGACAGCGGGATATTGAATCAGATAATTCGAAACAATGATGTTTATGGAATGGAGTTCAGGAGACAGTATTCTACAAGGATGGGCCAGCCATATGCAGCCAAATATCTGATGATTTCAGGAAGCGAGGCAGAGGATCATCCTACGGAGCGATCACAACACCATTTCCTGGATCCGGTCAGTAACAGCGGGCTTGACAATGACTACTATGGGGCAGGCGTGGTCGCGGATTTTCTGGCCCTGTTTTATCCGTCTGCTGAACAGGGTAATGCAGGCCGTCTTATCTGCTCAACCGTTTCGCTTTGTGAGCCTGGATTTAATCTCGACGGCACATCAGCCATAGACAGGGTATCAGGAAATAGTTCAGGCGCCTATCCGTACAACTATTTTGCATGGCCTGACACGCGCAGCTATTTCTATGATGCACTTACATCTGATACAAAAGAGGAGCGGGATCATTTTTTTGCGATGACGTTTTTCTCGCTTGGGCACAGTCTGCATTTACTGGAAGACATGGCAGTCCCAGCCCATACACGTAATGACTTCCTTTATGATCATATCTGGAATGGCATCATTCATGGCTCGTATCTTGAAGGCTATGTGGAGGAAGGCAGGGCTGTAAACAACTCTTCCTCTGTAAGTGACAGGATAACGTTTAAGAGGCTTTCTGATTTCTGGGATAATGATGGTACAAATTCAATCAAAGGACTTGCTGAGTATACAAATTACAATTTTCTGAGTGAAGGGACGGTTTTCAAAAAGTACGGCAATCCTGACTGGGTTGAGATTGAGCAGTCTGACGTTGTTGCAGAAGATGGTCAAATTGATACAGTGCAATACTATACCGGACTGACGTCAGACGGGATAAAGATACCTCATCTTGCAGCAGTCGGTCTTCTGAATCCGGTTTTGTCATTTCTCGGCAGCAGGGAGCGGGCAGGATATACTGCATACCTCGATCCTGCCAGCTATAGGGATTATTCAGCCATTCTGATACCGAGGGCAGCAGCTTATGTGTCAGGGCTGACCGAATATTTCTTCAGGGGAAGGATTGCGGTGAAAAGAGATGGCCCTGATAGTATTAAAATAAAGAACCTGTCTACGGAACCGCTGAATGAAGGAGCCATAGGAGTCTATTATGACTCAAATGATACGGGTCTCAGGACTATTCTGTCATCATATGTTATAGCTCCTGGTGTCCCTGTAGCCCCGGGTGATGAGACAGGGGAAATCCAGGTTCCTGTGCCAGGGGATAATGTTGAGCCCGGGCAATACATCATTGTCTTTAAAGGGAGGCTTGGGGAGGAGGATGGCGCAGTAATTGGGAAGGTCTACAGCGAACGATTGTTATTCATATCTCAGCGAAACGGCGCTTCAGAGATCTATTCAATGTCTCTGGATGGCGGCAATCAGAATACAGTCCTGCCGAATACTGATCCTGAAATATCCTATACCCATCCATCCGGGTCACCGGATGGAACTAAGATAGCTGTTCATTCTGCCAGGGGCAACAGCGATGGGATATGGATGTTTGATCTGTCGTCAGGAAGTTTGAACAAGGTTACCGATGGGTACTGGCCTGCCTGGTCTTCTGACGGGAAAAGTCTCCTGTATACACGAAAGTCGGATTCAAAGAGTGACATATACATATTGAACATGGAGACAGGCGTAGAGACAAGGCTTACTGATGATGATTATAATAACCTGTGGCCTGCCTGGTCTCCGGACGGTTCAAAGATAGCCTATACGTCGCAGAGGGGGAGCAGGGGTGATATTATTATTATGGATTTAAACAGCAGGCTGGCACAAAATCTGACCCAGTCTCTTGACAGCAATGACCACTGGAAACCGGCATGGTCTCCGGATGGTGCACGGATCGCCTATGAGAGTCCTTCAAAGGTTGTATATGATATAAATGAGCCGTGGTATGTTGATGTGCACGTCCTTGATATTAACAGCAGGGCTGAGGTAAATATAACAAATTCAGATACCAGTTCAGGTAAAGGTGTGTGGAACGGCACACCTGTATGGATGGATAATGAAAGGATAGTAATAGAGTCTAACGCATCAGGAGATGCATGGTCAGACCTGTGGGTTGTTGACGCAAATAAAGGCGGTTTCATAACACGGCTAACTGATTCAATCGGACACGATGGTTATCCATTTATCTGGTAAGAGTGGCCATCATGAGCTGGGCTCACAAAGGCAGATGAAAATCCCCCTTAGTCCCCCTTTTGTAAAGGGGGGATTTGAACGGAGATTTTCGAGTGAACTGATACGGAACAGGGGGTAGATAACATGAGCGAGAAGGCGAGTATTTATACAAGGATGATCCGGGCCGGCAGAAGGACATATTTCTTTGATGTAAGGGAGGCCAGGAATAATAAGAGATTCATGATCATAGCAGAGAGCACACGGTCTGATGACGGAACATTTAACCGCTCTTCAGTAATCGTCTTCCCTGATGATGTGGAGAACTTTCTTACGGCCTTTTCAGAGGCCAGGGCATTATTAAAAGATGGTGTGGTTACGGAATCTCCTCCACTATGACGGGGGAGGGATTGGGGGAAAATGGGGACCATTTTCCCCCTTAAAGCTAATCCTTTTCTTCTTCTTTGGCTACAAACGGGTATTTATGTTTCTCACTGTGTTTTACCCTTCCAGGTATCAGATATATCCTGACTGCCTTGGGACCGGAAGCGGTATCTTCATATACGACATAAATCCATTTGCCGTTTCTGATATCGGAAAGGGACTTTTCCTTTTCTTTATGGTCTAGTACCTCCACGTGCTCATCCAGAAGCAACTTCCTCTCGTTGACAACGATCTGTCCCGGCATCCCGTCTGTAGAGTTGACAACACCCTGGAATGTCATCGTATCATCACTTCCTGCCAGAGCCGGTTGATTTGAAAGCAGTAATAAAAAACCTGCGATAAGGAAATTAAGCATTTTCCCCCTCCATTCTGTATTATTTATCCCGCCAGTATAACCTGATTGCAGTCTTTCCTGCCCTAACTTCCGGGATCTCAAGGCCGCCGCCTACGCCTATCAAAGCGCCTTCACCTTCCTCATTGATAATAACTACAACACCGGATGGAATACCGCTGCCTATGACATCGTATCTGTCACTTCGCTTTAATATCTCAGAATTGTTTCCAATTGCCCTTGAATTCGTCTCGCTTGCATAGCCGGAGTCATTGGCAGTATCGTAATTGAATACCGCTTCACCTGTAAGGTAATTGAGTGCAAACACCCTTGCTACACCTCTGTTGGGAACGCATGGCTCCAGATCTTCTCCGTCGCTTGGCGAGAATGTAGTATAATAGACAACCTTTGCAAATACACTCGCAGGGGCTAATACCTTTTCGCCGCTATGCTGGTCTAATTTTATGTACCACCCCTTGCCTGTTGAAAGGTTTGTGAGGATAGTGGCTATATCGCTTGCGGATGACGATGATGACTGAAGCAGGTTCTCTGTAACATTGACAAGATTGGATTCTGTAAGTGCTGTTGTTATGTTGCTCGCATCTTTAACAGCATACAGCCTGTCAACGACACTCGTATCCCTTGGATTTTCCCTGTCCCCTGTGCCAAAATAGAGTACGTCATATCCAATCTCCTGAACAAAGTCAGGAGGGTATAGGATCTTGCGTCCTGCAGTGTTGTCTGCCCCGGGATTGGACTTGAATATTATCTTACCGGTCCAGTTTGAGGTGTTGCTGTTTCCTATGTCGAATCTCCAGATCTGGCCTCCGACATCTCCGACATATGCCCTGTCTGCATAACCATTTCCATCTGAATCAATAATGGTTAGTGAACTTGGGATTGCATATGTCATATCATGTTTGGAGTTTGATGGATCAGATGCGCCTGTTGAAGTTGAGTGTGAATACTCCCATAATTTAGCGCCTGTCATTATATCTACTGCATATACGGCCCGGCCTTCTGCAGCATCAGCAGGTCTTGGCACTGCATCTTCACTGATAGTGTCATAGCCGCCGCCGATCATAAAGATATACTTTGCCTCACCACCGATTGCAACCCTTGCAATTTCAGGTTCAGACCAGGTCTGTCCAAGTTCTGAATCGCTCCATACTGATCCGACATCAGGATCAGTGGCAGTAATGGAGTCTCCGATCCTCCAGAGGACTATGGGAGATGCCGGAGTCGTCACATCGAGAGCGGTGTATGCTCTGCCGCCTCGCCTCTCTCCAAAAATCAATACAACCTTATCTCCCTCACCTGCAGATATAATCCCGTTGCCATTTGCATCTTTAATAAATGCTTTTGGTGATGCATCGGTAAAATACGGATGTGATGAACCTGTTACCAGGTTCTTGAGTGAGCCAAGTACGTCTGTCGGTATAAAACCCCAGAGCTCTTCACCGGTGGTGTCTGCAAATGCATGCAGCATGCCGTCATTTGCGCCGACATAAATTACCGAGTATGACTCGGAATAGTGAACTACAGTAGGCCTTGAATGCAGTATATCACCCAGTATCCAGTCCCTTTTAACGCCTGGCGCTGGACCGTAGGCATCATATCCATGGATGTAATTTATAAGGCTGTTCTTTTCTGTGTCATTGGACATATTGAAAAGGTTATAGGTTAATGCGCTGTTCCCTGTTGTAAAAGCATTTGATGAATGTGTAAGGGTCGTGGATGTCCCAAGATATGTATATATGTTTCTTGCTGAAGACCTTGCGAGGAGCACTCCACCTACACCACCGTCTTCAACCTGGCCGCCGTCTGCATAGGTTGACCAGTAGGAGACCGATGTCTCAAGAAAGTTGCCGCTACTGTCGAGGGCCGCGTTGCCATTTTTGTCCACTACGGTCCCATTGTCGAGATCCAATCCATACTTCTTCAGATTCCCTGACCAGAATGCACCCATCGCAGGCTTGAAGAATCCGATATAAACGGAGTCACCGCTGTAGGTCTTATTCTCAGGGCTGACTGGCACCACAGGGGCAACAAATGATGTGTTGTCCTGCACTATTGTCCCAAGTATTTCAACGAACGCCTGATTTAGTGTTTGCGTATTATAAGCTGCATAATATGTCCCGCCGCCGTTGCTGGCTGTTTCCTTAAGCAGGAGTGTAGCGCCGTCATCTGACCCGAGGAGCCCGAATCCTATGGTATAGGTGCTGACATTCTGGGTGCCCTCGAGACTTGAACTCATGTCATTGTCATGCAGATACTTTGTCACATCATCAAGATAATCCGATCCCTGATATGCATAGGATTTCCTTGAGTCTCCGGCAGGCTCGTATCCATCGCCATCACAATCACCACTGCTGCAGATTGTCTGTAATACTGGACTCCTGTCTTCAGTGGACATGCCGTCAGTCATCAGAATGATATAGTTCTTCTGGCATGCGTACTGGATAGGAGAGGTGTAGTTTGTGCCAGCGTTAAAATAGCTTGACTGTCCGCTGTAATATCGCATTGCCTCATATTGGGTTTCGGCAAGAGGCGTCCATGAATCACCCTCGATGGCATTTATAGCATCAACGATGTCCTGTCTGTTGGTCCCTGTTGACATATCTGATACAGGAAATTCCAGGTGACCGCCCTGTGATTGATTAAATATCATCAGTCCAAAGTTGACCTCGTCTGTAGTCTGAACGAGTTCGGAGATAACCTTCTTTGCAATGGTCAATTTGGGGAGTGAGGGGTCTGTGCCTCCTGTCTGGCTCACAAGAAAGTTTACATAGTTCCCTGATGCATATGTGCCGGATGATGTGCTGCAGGCGCCGGCTGTTGAAAGACGGCCTGTATAAGTTCCCTGCTGGGACAGATTATTATATGCTGAAGCACAACGGGACTGAACGCTTGCCATGGTTGTGTGTCCCTGCCAGATCTTCTCAACCCCGCGCCACCTGTATACCTTGTTAGTTTCACACAGGACATTATCTCCTCCGCCGCATGCCATGGCCACAGGGTATGTAAAAGACGGATCATAACCTATAGCGCTGCGGACCTCTTCATTCATACTCCCTGAGTTGTCAAAGATTATCAGGACATTTGGCTTGATCTCCGATGTTGTTGTGCCGTATATCTCTACATCATCCGCATGGACGACAACGGGGAATATCATCATGATGCCAATTGCTATTAATAATTTCTTCATTGAAGTCCCCCTTTTTATCCTTTAGGTAAAATTTTGGCAACGCCTTCTTCCTGAGTGTTTTGCACCCCGGAAGCGGCTGTGCCGGTTGCTTCTATCACAAAATAACTTGACATAGTATCCTTGGCGCTGAAACCGTAACCAGGCGGTGGATTGCCTGAATTCAGATACTTGACAGAACCTGTTGCATCAGTGCCGTCTGCCGCGAGGTCCCGTGCTGCTGCCGTCGGATGATTATTATCAGGGAAGTTAATGGTCGCCTTCGTAGTAAAGTAGTGCCCGTCGCCCTTAATATACTCGAGGGCGCCCTCTGCTGCATAAAATGCCTCTTTATTGCCTCTGTAACTCGCCGAGCTTGTAAGCTCAGTAGTAGAGTTGAGTAAGGCAAACAATCCTATTGTTGTAAGCAGGCCCAGAAAGACCATTGCAATGACGAGGGCAGTGCCGTCTTTATCATTTAATATTTTTGTATAGGTCTTTAATTTTATCATTTCACGCCTCATAACCTGATATTCTTTACGGGTACTAAAGTAGTTATCTCTCTTGAAGTAGGTTGACCTCCAAGTCTTGCTGCCTGCTTTATCGTAGCTGCTGTCACGTCTATCCTTACACGCCTCACATCAGACAAATCGGTCGGGGCATTAACTTCGCTTCCGTTATCAAGTACGTATGAAATCTGAAAGTTGGTTATCCCGTCTATTATGGTTGAATTCACGGTACCATCACTCCTTATAAGCCTGTTTCGCCCTGTGCCTGCATCAGCCTGTACACTGTACGTTATAGTCTTGAAATCTCTTGCAACAAGAAAACCTATATCCAGTACGTCATCTGACAGGGGATCTGAGTCCAGCGACAATTTGTTGTCTGCGCTGTCCACGGCTTTGACCACATATTCACCTACAAGATTATTGGTTTCATTGTTAATAATATTTATCGTGTCGCCAACAGTGAATCCTGTTACTGAATCCACCCTGATTATGTTGTCAGTGCCTGGAAGGTCAACCGTGCTTGCAGTCAGATAGCTCATCGGACCAGGACTGAAATTTATGCTGATAGTGTCAGGTGCGGCCGGGTTAAGTCCAGTCCCATTCTGAAATGCTGCAATAGGATTGGTGCCCCGCGGAACAGCAAGACCTGCCATCCGCACATCCCTTTCGAGATAGGACAAAGATGCCCTGATATCCCGCTGTGTGACAGAAACATCCTTCTGTGCTTCATAAGTGCGCTGTTGACTTATCAGGACATTGTACAGTGCAGCGAGGACAAACCCCATGATCCCGATTGTTACAAGCAGCTCTACTGCGCTGAACCCTCTTTGTGATCTTAAAATATTCATGTTATCCTTTGTTTATCCGTGTAAATACACTTGTATTCCTTGTCACATGGGTTTTTGGTTCGACCCACGTTACCGTTAGTGTGATTGTACTTGTACCGGTGACAGGTGTATTATCCTGGATTGTGTAACTCCTGTTGTAAGTTATGCCCTGTATAACAGAGCTTCCGTCATTGGCATGAGCCCCGGCGCTTAAGGCTGCTGCGGATGCATCGAGAGCCTTTAACTCTTCAATCCTTTCCTGCGCAACCGCTGCTGCTGTGCTGATCTTAAAGCCGCTGACATTTCCCTGGATTGCAGCTACATGAAGGCCTGCAAGGCCAAGCAGGCCTATGGATAGTATGGTCAGGGCGATTAAGAGCTCAAGAAGTGTGAAACCTTTTTGATCAGACAGCTTCTTCATTTTTTATCCTTTCATTTTATCCTGAAAGGAAGACTCTGCAATCGAAGTGCCATCCTGTAACTGTTTGATAATTAATGATATTTATATTATGGGAGGGTGTAAAATTATGGAATTGACTTCACAGGTATGTAGTTGATTACATATCCCCCCTTTGAAAAAGGGGGATTAAGGGGGATTTTTCACTCAGATCTCCATGAACCTGGTAGTACTTCTGTGCCTGAGGGACCTTCAATCAACTCTGCAGTAACGATCCTGCTGATCCTTCCGGAAATCCCTGTACTCTTAACTGTGCATAGGGCGCCAGGGATAACAGGCTTATATATCCTTAGCTCGTTATCCGTTCCTGACAACGTTATATCCGGATTCCCCGCTGTCCCGGAATACTGGCTCACGCCGCCTGCATCAAAGAAGGATGTGTTATCGAGTAAGCGCTTTTTAAAGGAATCCCCTGGTGTTCCGCCAAAATTATCCGGATTTGCGAACAAGTATAATGTTCGTTCAATGCCTGACTCGGCAATATAGAACGCCTTTGCATCTGATTCCATGCCCCTCGAAAGTATCATTTCTGTGTATGCCAGATAAAGGGATGATGTGCCCAGTATCGTGAGGAGCAGAAGGAACAGGAGGGTGATAAGCATTACAGCGCCTGCGTTGAATCGCTTCATTCGAAAATCCCCGCTTCAAATCCCCCCTCCCCCCTTTATTAAAGGGGGGAACTGATTTCCCCCTTTTATACAGAGAGGAAATAATTTCCCCCTTTGAAAAAGGGGGACTAAGGGGGATTTTCATCTGCCTTTGTGAGCCCTGAGCTTGTCGAAGGGCTCATGACGGTTCACCTGAAAATCCCCTAATTCCTGAGCATGACGGTCGTGTTTGCGCTATTTAACCTGTATCCGTTATTTTCCTTAAAGGAACTGTCACGCCTGAAACTTTCAACAGTCAGGCCAATGTCAACTTCATGGATAGCTGATGAAAGGACAGGTGCGTTGTTATTCTTGTCCCTATAGGTCATCGAGAAACCATCAGTGGAAACATGTTCAGCCACAGGTTCCCAGTTCCCTCTGTCTATCTTTCTCTGCACAGCTTTCTTTGATGGATCATATCTGTAATTGATTGTATTTATGAGGTTGACAGTGCTGCCAGCAGGAAAGGCAGAGCCAAGGACTGATTCAATCCTGATGTAATCAGTTTTGCCATCCTCTGACAGCGTGTGCCTTTCACAAGTGTCGAACGTACTATTATTGCAGATTATGATAACGTCTTTTTCGCCGAATGACCTTCCGTTTCCTTCCTTAATATCAATCCTCACGTCTCCTGCAGGAGCATCGGCAGAAAGGGTGGCCCTGACATCCCTGAGATTAGTCATGAATTCGATCTCGTCTCTGCTGAATGTGTTTATCCACTTCATCCAGGGAGGGATGCCGTAGCCGGCAAGTAATAACTCTCTGGACAGCATATTTATAGCCCCTCTGACGGTCTGGTTCATCTCAGCCCTTGCCTCCTGCACAGAATATATGTGATGCTCAGTTATAAAGAACTTTGTGATAGACAAGGTCACAAGCAGAGAGATAAGAATAGCTACCAATAGCTCTATGAGGGTATATCCTTTATTCCATGAATTACCCCTCTTTGAAAAAGAGGGGGCAGGGGGAGATTTATTGATCATAAGTAACTCCATATCTTCTCAATCACTTCGCTAAGATTCTCAAAGACTTCTCTATCAGAGAACCTGAGAACTCGTAACCCAATTTTCCGCAGATATTTATCTCTCTGATCGTCTTTTGCCTTATAGGCTTCGCTATAGTGTTGTCCTCCATCAAGTTCAATAACGAGATTTGCCATTGGGCAATAAAAATCCACGATGAAACTTCCTAAAGGCTTCTGACGGTAAAATTGAATTCCCTTGAGTTGTTTTAATCTTATATTTGACCATAATAATTTTTCTGTCTCTGTCATATTTTTCCTAAGTTCCCTTGAATATACCTTTAGATGTTTCTTATAGGTCTGCATAACTTAAATCCCCCCGTCCCCCCTTTTCAAAGGGGGGAGTTCCATATATTCTTAATGGAAGTATCATGTATAGGCTTCCTGATTCTATCAAACCGCCTCAGGAGTTCTATATGCTATTCATGACAGAAACTTATTTAATAAATCTTAATGTGTTCAGTACAAGCTCCCTTTTCTTTTCCCCTTCATTCCAGGAAGTCCTGACCTCTACTTCAGACAGGCCGGTTGCAGGTGTGTCTTTTTTTATTGTCCACTGGCACTGTATCCCGGGTGCATCAAGCGCCGTACATCCTCCACTGGCTGTCTCAAAGGATGAGCCGCCCTTGAGCTGTTCCATTTGTGCCCTGGATATTTGTACTGCTGAAAGTGATTTGCTGCCTGTAGCAACCCCTTTTTCACCAATGAGGATCATCCCGCTTATACCCATTATGCCAATGGAGAAGATAGTGAGGGCAATGATGACCTCTATGAGCGTGAAACCAGCCATATCTGAGGCAGGTGTTGCTGTAGTCATGACCACTTTCTCCCATCCCACTTCCATATCTTTGTCCTTCCTGTGATAGTAATACTTATGGCCATATTAATATTGTTGTTATTGGTCAGATATATTGTACCCATGCTATTGGTTCCGCTGGAATAGAATGCCGCCTTGTTGGACGAAAAGGAAATGCCGTCACTGTCCGGCGTAGAGGCAGGATTTGCAGGGGGGCCGAGTACACCGGGACCGAAACCAAACCTGATCCCGGGCGGAAGGCTCGATTGCCTTTCAGGAAGTTCATACAGACTACTGACAGGGTCAAACAGTACCGTATAATCAGAGCGGTCAAGCACAGACTTCATCTTTACCTCACGCAGGTCTGTGGAGAGAGTCCTGGCTGCAGTTTCAATGCGCATCCTGTTTGTGAAGGCAGACATGCCGGGTATGGCAATTGCGGACAGAATACCAAAGATTGCAATGACAGTGACGACCTCCAGGATTGTAAAACCCTTATTGTTCATATTCACCCGAAAATCCCTGTATACCCGTTATTCCCGCGGAACCTGTCCCCGCAGGATTTTTCACCCCGTCATTCCCACGCAAGTGGGAATCCAGAACCAGGCCCACGGTCTGGATTCCCGCTTTCGCGGGAATGACGTTTTCATGAACCCTGGTAAGCCCTGAGCTGTGAGCGTGCCGAACAGTCGAAGGGCTCATGACGGTTCACCTGAAAATGCTCCTATTCACCCGTCATTCCCACGTAAGTGGGAATCCAGAATCTGGCCCACGGTCTGGATTCCCGCTTTCGCGGGAATGACGTTTTCATGATCCTTGTGAGCCCTGAGCTGTGAGCGTGCCGAACAGTCGAAGGGCTCATGACGGTTCACCTGAAAGTCTCCGTTCAAATCCCCCCTTCCCCCCTTTACTAAAGGGGGGAACTAATGCTGCTTCGGGAAGATGTTGAGTTTAATTTCCCCCTTTGAAAAAGGGGGAGTAAGGGGGATTTTCATAACCCCAGGCTCATGAATGTTAATTTGATCGTTTTCTCCCAGGGTTCAAGTTCGAATTAATATATTTAACCCTGGAATTGAAGTGGAAAATAATTGCGGATAATTAGTGTATACCGTAGTCCTTGATCTTTGTCAATAATGTCTTGTAGCTAACCTTAAGGATATCGGCAGCCCTGGATTTGTTTCCCTTTGTCAGCGCCAGTATTGACTTTATTGCCCGGACTTCTGTTGACCTTGTTGCAGCATAAACGAGCTCTGCAAGCCCGCCTGCTGAGACTTCATCTGTCTTTATAGCGGTTTCCAGCAGGCCAAGATGTTCCGGCAATATAGTGCTACCGTCACAGAGTATTATTGCCCGTTCAATGCAATTCTCAAGTTCACGGATATTCCCCTTCCATGGCTGCTGTATTAATATTTCCATGGCAGGTTCTGATATGTCCCTGATATGTTTCTTCAACTCTGTGTTGTATGTGGATATGAAGTGATAGGCAAGCTGAGGGATATCTTCCCTGCGTTCGCGAAGGGGAGGCAGGGTAATGGGAAAGACGGTCAGGCGGTAGTAGAGGTCTTCCCTGAAGGTCTTGCTGACTATAGCCTCTTTAAGGTCTCTGTTGGTTGCTGCAATGATCCGTACATCCACCTCTATCTTCTTTGTACCACCCACACGCTCTATGGCGTCTCCCTGTAATACACGCAGGAGCTTGGCCTGAAGCCCCGGGTCCATCTCTCCTATTTCATCCAGAAAGATGGTTCCATTGTTTGCAAGCTCGAATTTCCCTGTCCTTTTGTCTGTAGCCCCTGTAAATGAACCCTTCTCATGTCCAAAGAGCTCACTCTCGAGGAGCTCCTTTGGAATAGCGGCGCAGTTAATGGCAACAAAGGGGCCGTCTTTGTACAGGCTCAGATGATGAATGGTCTTTGCAAAGACCTCTTTCCCAGTGCCGCTCTCACCTGAGAGCATGACAGTAGCCTTGCTTGGCGCCACCTTATGGGCCAGTTGAACCGCCTCCAGGAATTTTGGACTCTTCCCGATTAATCCCGGGACATCCTTCTCCCGTCCCTCTTTGAGGAGAACATTTTCAGTGAGCAGGCGTTTTTTCTCAAGCGCCCGTTTTATTAACAGGAGGAGATGATCGGGGTCAAACGGCTTTGTTATAAAGTCATAGGCCCCCTCCTTTACAGCCTTTACAGCATCCTCAATCCTTCCAAACGCAGTCATAAGGATAACAGGAGTGAACGGGCTCTGCTCCCTTACTGCAGAGAGTATGTCTATGCCTGTTCCGGACGGCAGCCTGAGGTCAGTCAGGACAAGGTCAATATTCTCATTCTGAATTTGCTCGAGGCCGCAGGGTGTGTCAGTGCACAGAAGTATCTTATACCCCTCTGAATAAAGGGTCTGGTTAAGCATCTTTGCCATTGACACATTATCTTCGACTACAAGTATCGTTGCCATAAATAATCGTTCATCCGAAAATACACCTAAGTACCCGTCATTCCCACGCAAGTGGGA